>DAHYUM010000152.1 GCA_027398005.1 bacterium | reverse complement strand
CCATTATCGGATTGCCTATAACTTTCGAAACAAACTTGCCTAACACTGCCGAAACAACTATACCTAAAAGAAGAAATATAATTATCTGAATTTTGCTTGAAGAAACCTGCGAGCCGGTATCCTCTTCAAGTAACGATGACTGCTTAATCCCCTCGTTAACAAGCGCGTCCATAGCAGTCCTTAGGTTAGAAAGGCTGGTTCTTGCCTGTCCGTCAAGAATTGCAACGGCGGCATCGTTATTACCCCCTTCTATTGCGTTAAGCGCCCCTTCCCTTGCGTCCTTGTATGCTTTCCAGTTATCTTCAAAAGTTTTAACAAGGTTGGCTTCCGCTTCATTAAGGGGATATTTTTTAAACTGTTCAAGGGCTTCATCGGCAATTTTGGACTGCTCCCTAACGCTTTTTATATATTCAGCTTTTTGAGCCGGCGAGGCGGACATACAGGCCGACCTTATATCGCCGCGGACTGTTAAAATACTGCTGTTTAATGTTGAAAGTTTTTCAATTGCGAGCAAATGGTTGTTATACAGTTCGCTCTGATTCTGGTCTAATTTTGAGACCGCATAAAATCCTACAAATCCTATTACTAACGCCACAAATGCGAGAAAGCTGAAAGTAAAAAGGATTTTTGAGGATATCTTTAAATCCAAAAACCATTTCATTTAATCTCCTATGGGATTATTATGATATACTATTCTTTTCATCAAGAGAAAGAATTTTGTTCAGGTCAATTAATATTAAAAGCCTGTCCTCAAGTTTGCCCACCGACATAATGAAATCGGAATTAATGCCTGTTGCTATTTCGGGGGGCGCTTCGGTTATATTTGCCGGTATGCGCAATACTTCGCTTACCGAATCGACAATAAAACCGATTATTTTCCCCTCCACCTCAACAATTATTATCCTTGTATCCTTTGTTTTCTCAACCGCATTAAGCCCCAGCCTTTTGCGTAAATCGACTACGGGAATTACTTTGCCTCTAAGGTTTATTACACCTTCTACAAAATGGGGAGAGTTCGGCATCTTTGTTATTTCTACCATTTTATTGATCTCCTGTACTTTAAGGATATCAACGCCGAATTCCTCATTGCCTATCTTAAAACTTACGAGCTGAAGTATTTCATTTGCTTCGTTTATGTTCTTTGTTTCTCCGCTCATAATCTATTCCTTCTTTTTATAAAACAGATTGCTGTTTTTATTGATTACTGATATTCGAATATTATTATCTAAATTTTAATCCTTCTGTTGCGAACGGGATTTTTTGGTTGCAAACGGGATTTTGCGGGCTCTTTTTTATAATTTTGATTCAATTTGCAATATAGGCCGATTATAGGGAAATTTGTGGGAATTAAATTTGGAGATAAATTGGCTTCAGGTAAAAACAGAAAACCATTGAAATCATCTAAAGCCGTTCCGGCAGATAAAAAGAGCAAAATTAGACTACTCTATATTGCAGGAATTGTTATTTTTGCCGCCGCCGCTGTTTTATTCTTTCTGTTAAAAGGGAGCAAACCCGATTTCAGCGGCACTAACGCCTATAACGATCTGGTTAAACAGTGCAGTTTTGGTCCCAGGGTTCCCGGCACCGAAGCGCATAAAAAAGCAAGGGAGTTCTTCGTTGAAAGACTTAAAAAATATACCGACCTTGTAAGCGAGGAACATTTTACATACAGGGATAAAAAAGACACATCAAAAATATGGGAAGGCTATAACATTATAGCATCGTTCAATAAGGATAATACTAAACGCATTATGCTATGCGCCCATTGGGATTCGCGCCCCTGGGCCGATAACGACCCCGACCCATCAAAACATAATCAGCCTGTTATGGGGGCTAACGACGGAGCTTCGGGGGTTGCCGTTCTTCTCGAAATGGCACGCCTCTTTTCAATTCAAAAACCAGACGTTGGCGTTGATATCGTATTGTTCGATCTCGAAGATATAGGGGATGAGAATGCCGATGAATATCCCGATAAGCTTAATCCTTTTGCGATTGGCGCCGATAAATTTTCCGAAATGAATCCGAACTATCAGCCTGCATGGGGAATTCTTCTTGATATGGTTGGCGATAAAGAGCTTGAAATACCTAAAGAAGCCAACTCAGTAGCCCGCGCTGGCTCAGTGCTGGATAAAGTCTGGAAAGCCGCGGAAAAATTCGGCTATAAGGAATTTAAAAATGAAACAGGAGGGGGAGTTGGCGATGACCATATCGTATTCCTAAAACGCTATATTCCCGTTGCCGATCTTGTTCAGTCCCCTTTCCCCGAATACTGGCATACAACGCACGATACACCCGATAAGTGCAGCAGCCAATCGCTTGAAAAAGTTGGCAAAGTTCTGGTGGAAGTGGTTTATAACGAAAAATAATCAGACAGAGAAATTGATAAATACAAAAGAACCTGCCGGCGGCAGGTTCTTTTTTTATGCAAAGGTCATTTTATCAGTTTAGCCGGGGAATTTGGCTGCCGTACCCGACGTGCGAATGAGCGGCCGAAAATCGGGCATCCGAATCATCCAATTTAAAGCGCTGAATAATATCCTGCAGTTCGCTCGTCATTTGCCTTAATTCATTTGCGGCTCTCGAAATTTCCTGAATTCCGGTTGAGGTATTCTGCGCAACACTATTAATGTTTTCAATGTTTTTTGCAATCTGCATTGCGGTAGCCGACTGCTCTTCGCTTGCCGCGGCAACCTGATTAGCAAGATTAACAACATTATCCGAGCCGACGATAATCTGTTTAAGCGAGCTTCCCGCCTTATCGGCAAGGGTTTTTCCGCTTTCAACTTCTTCGGTACCCTGATTAATTGAAAGTATAGCGCTCTGTGTATCTTTCTGAATCTGGTCTATCATCGATGCAATCTGCTTTGTAGCGTTTGCAGTCCTTTCGGCAAGTTTGCGCACTTCATCGGCCACAACAGCAAAACCGCGTCCCTGTTCACCTGCCCTTGCCGCTTCAATTGCCGCATTAAGAGCCAAAAGATTTGTCTGATCCGATATATCGTGAATTACCTGTACAATTTCACCAATCTGCTGACTGCTCTGCCCCAGTTCGCTTACTGTACTGGCCGATCTTTTAACCACATCGGCAATTTTGTTCATTCCATCAACAGTGGCGGCTATAACCTTTCCTCCGTCCTTGGCAATATCCCCGGCCGATTTGGCGGCTTCGGTTGCTTCAACGGTATTTTTAGCTGTTTCAAGAATTGTCTTAGTCATTTCATCAATTGAAACGGCTACCTCGGAAGTCTGCATGCTCTGATGCTGAGCCCCTGTGGCCATTTCCTCGGCGCTCGAAGAAATCTGGTCGCTTGTAGATGCGGCCGCATTAATAAGCCCTACAAGTGAATTTACCAGAGAGTAAAGATTTTCGGACGCTTTATTGAACGATGCATAAATGTGGCCGACTTCACCGTCGTCTTTGGTATCAAGACGAATAGTAAGGTCACCGTTCGAGAATTTTTCCATATTATCCATCATTCTGTGAACACTGCTTGTAAAATATTTCTTTTCGTAATGGTGGCAGTTTTCCTTTTTATTAAGCCCGTTGAAAATTGCAATTGCCATATCCTTGCATTTATTGTAACCGCATCCGCCGCAGTTAAGATGATCCTCATGAGTTTCTTTAAGCATGTTCTTGTATATCTCATTTTCCTGAGCTTCGGTGGGTATTTTTATGTGCCTGTTATAATTGCTCTGCGAAAGGTCTTTGTAAGTCCTGCCGTAAATTCCCGGTTTCCAGTAGCTGTTCACGGCCTTTTGTATTTTTTTCTTAGTCAGTTTTTCGCTCTTAAAAAGGGATTTCGATTTGTATTTTTCCTGCATTTCGAGATTTCTCTTTTCAATAGCTTTTTCAATTACATCCTGGCTGTGTTCGCGGCTTGTTCCGGTACCGCCGTTGCATCCGTGTTCGCAGTTAAGGCAGTCAATAAGCAAAGGGGCATCCCCTTTCTGTATATCCTGATTTAAACCGTTAAGGTAATGATAAATTGTATTAGGCCCTTCAATTTTGCGCGATACATTTATAATGCCCGGATTTTCCCTTTGCGCCGTTCTAAGCAGCCCGCCCGGAGTTGAGAAAAGCACTGCCCTTTCAGCAGGAGAATTATCAAATTCAGCTTCGGCGAAGGAGGATAAATTTATTCTCTCTTTGGCCAAATAGTCTTTGAACGATTTCATTGTAACATTGTAATCCCCCATTCCTACTTCGTCAAATTCCCTCTTTTTGGCAATGCAGGGGGAAACAATCAATACTTTATGATTGCTGAATGCCGGATAGTAATGCTTAATTAATTTTATGGTATGCATCATGGGGCTATCGGCAGGGGCAAGATATTTAAGAAGTTCAGGCTTGTAAATTTCTATATAAGTTACAATTGCGGGGCAGGGTTGTGCTATAACCGCTTTAGGTTTATTTCCGGTTACATGTTCCAGATAACTTTTTATGGTCAATTCGGCACCGAAACTAACATCGAACAAAGCTTTAACTCCAATCGATTTAAGCCAGCCGTTAAAATTCATATAGTTGCCGTTGAATTCTGCGGCAATTGCGGGGGCTACTACGGCTACTATCTTATCACCCGACTTAACATCTTTCATAAAACGGGCAAAATCATCAATAAATCCCCTTGCATCGTGAGTACAGGCTTTTAAGCATTCGCCGCAGCCGATGCAAAGGTCGTCGTTCACCTTTACATAATCGCCGCTTCCGTCGTTGCAGAATTTTACAGGACAAACGCCTATACATCTATGACAATTAACGCATTTGTTCTCATCTACGGTAATAATTTTTGCCAACCCCATTCAATTCCTCCTCAAACCATAAAATTTAAAAAGAATTATTTCACAAAGTTAATAATCGGATAAACAGATAAAATGTTTAGTTAGAAAGAGTGTTTTATGAGACGAAATCAAACAATTTAAACTTGAACCATGTCTCGTTTATATAATTTTAAAGAATTAAGGAGGGAAATTACATGCCGGTTAATTCAATTATCAAGATTGTAAAATATATAACCGTTAAGAATTTTCTATTTCTCAACCAAGAACTTATTAATGCATCCGAAATACTCTTCCGGTTTTTCAATATGAGCGTAATGCCCGCAATTCTTAATTATAATCAGCCGGCAATCTTTAATTGCCCCTGCCATTCTCTTAATTGATTCCAGATTAATCGGGTCATATTCTCCACGCACAATTAGAACAGGGGTATTAATTTTTGGCAGTTCCGGGTAAATATTAAAATTCAACTGAAGTGGAGTAAATTTCTGCTGGGTGAGCATAAATTTTGCCCCGGTCTCATCGTTAAAATAGCCATACTGCCGGGGGCTGGCCAATGAAGTATCGTAAAAATAGGCTCCGTGCCTAAGATAAAGAAGTTTTTTAACCGCTTCTCCTTTAGCCTGCTTGAATTCTTCGGTGCCAGCAAGAGCTATAATCTCATTCTTGATATTTTGTGAGAGCCTTTTATTAATTGTTTCCTGAAAATCTTTAAGGTACTCGCTGCTTCCGTATGAAGGCTCGAGCAGAAGAAGTTTTTTGACCCTCGCGGGGTATTTCAAAACATACCCTATAGCAATTCTGGCTCCGAAAGACTGCCCTGCCAAATTCATTTTATCAAGGTTGAATTCCTTTCTTATCCCTTCGAGCTCATCAACATAACGGTCAATCGAAACTGTATCTCCGGCTTTGAAAGAAGCCGATTTCCCGCATCCGTACTGATCGTAAAAAATTAAACGGTATGAAGAAGATAAATTTGAAACAAAAGGGGTAAATAAATAGTTATGAGCCAGCCCGGGTCCCCCGTGTACAATAACAACCGGCTCCCCGCTTCCGGCGGTTTTAATAAATATGTCATTACCATTAATCTTCTTAATACCCTCAAAATTTTGAGGATATATAATTCCGGCAATAAGGAGAACAAAAAAAAATAATAATTTGCTTTTTCCTGCGCCTGCCATAGAGACCTCTATTTAATTATCTTGTATTCAGCAGTTAGATAAGGAAGAAAAGTAAAATGTTACAATAGAAGGGAATAATCAAACTTGTTCGGGGGTCCCCGTTACAAACGGGAATAAGGCAATCTGCCGGTTTGGCATTTACCTCATTCCCGTTCACGGGTTTTAGTCAATTTTATTTATACTGGTCGTAATTCATAACATATTTCCACCAGTTATTCAGCTTGCCGTCTGCCGAACCTTTAGCCCTTGGCAGATGTTCAAACCACCATATATGGTGAAGTCTCATATCTCCGTTACCCCATTCCGAGCAGTTAACGCTTCTTTTTTTGCCGGGTAAAACAGGGTAGGTGTACCAGTCGTCGCAATAGCTGTCAACATAATTTTTATTGCCCCAATCGTAATCTTTAACGCTGCTCGGTGCAAAATGGATATTGCCAACGTTCGCGCGTCCCGGGGCTTCTTTATCGTATAATGTAAACTTGTTCCAGGCGTTGTTTTCGTTATTCTCCCATCCGCCGTAAATATGCTTCATAATCGATTCAGTCCGGTGCCCCAAATCTTCCAGCATGCAGTCGTCCCCTCTCTCATAGTTGAAACCCATAATAATGAACTTTCTATTGCACTTTACTCCTTCAAGGGGATCGGAATTGCAGAAATATGCGCCGTCGCCGGCCATAATCGATTCCCACCATG
>DAHYUM010000151.1 GCA_027398005.1 bacterium | reverse complement strand
GAAGATATTGCGAACGAACTTGAAGTAGTAGAAACAATTCAAGCCGGTTATAAGCCGCGATTTGAAATCGGGAAAAATCTGTGCGCAAAAATTATGACCGGCGCAATGATACCCGAAGGGGCGGACTGCGTTATAATTGTTGAAGATGTTATAGAAACCGGCGCCGGAAAAATAAAATACAAAAAAGATAAAACTGCCAATAACACCTGCCTTAAAGGGGAGGATGTAAAAACAGGGGATAAACTTCTTGCGCGGGGAATAAGAATTACCCCAAAGGAAATTGCATCTCTGGCATTATGCGGGGGCGTAAATCCCCTTGTAAGCATAAAGCCGAGGGTGGCAATTATTTCAACCGGGGATGAAATTGTAGAACCTTATGTTAAGCCGGGTGTTACACAGATTAGAAACACAAACTCGTACCAGCTTATAGCACAGTGTACCGATTTCGGCGTTGTGCCCAATTATTACGGCATTGCCCCCGATACCAATGAAGCGATTGGGGATATGATTGAAAAGGCGAAACCTGAAAACGACCTGATTATTTTAACCGGGGGCGTTTCAATGGGGGATTACGATCTTGTGCCTGCACTGCTTAAGGAAAAAGGATTCGATATTTTGTTCGACAAAGTAGCCATACAGCCGGGCAAGCCTACTGTGTTTGCAAAAGGGGGGAATAAGTTTGTTTTCGGAATGCCGGGCAATCCTGTTTCTTCCTTTATTGCGTTCGAGTTCTTTGTAAAAGAACTTCTTGCAGGCTTAATGGGACTTGAGGCATATAAGAAAGAAATAAGATGCGAACTGGCAAACGATTATAAGAGGAAAAAGAGCGAGCGCATGGCAAGGGTTCCGGTTAAGCTGGGTGCCGACGGCAAAGCCGAAGTTGTTGAATATCACGGCTCGGCGCATATTAACTCGCTTGCGCACGCTTACGGAGTTATAACGGTTCCCATAGGCGTTAACGAAATTAAGAAAGGCGCTATTGTAGATGTTAGACAATTATAAAAGACATATAAATTATTTAAGAATAAGCATTACAGACCGGTGCAACCTAAGGTGCGTTTACTGCATGCCCGAAGAGGGTATTAAGCAGATAAGCCATAACGACATTCTTTCGTTCGAGGAGATTTTTGAATTCACCAAAGAGGCCGTTAAGGCGGGCATTAGTAAAGTACGCATTACGGGGGGCGAACCGCTGGTGCGCAAAGGCGCGGTTAACCTGGTTAAAATGCTTGCCGGAATAGAGGGAATTGAAGACCTCTCTATGACAACCAACGGAATTTTTCTGGCCCGCTACGCAAAGGAGCTTAAAGAAGCGGGACTGCATAGGGTAAATATTAGTCTAGATACATTAAGCCCGGAGAAATATAGTGCGATAACACGGGGGGGGAATATTCAGGATGTTCTGGCGGGAATTAAAGCCGCTCAGGATGCCGGATTGAATCCCGTTAAAATTAATTGCGTAATCGCAAAAAGCATTGACGAGCCGGATGCGGTTGAAGTTAAAAAATACTCCGATGAAAACGGCCTAATTGCCCGTTTCATTTATGAAATGGATATTGAAAAAGGGGAGTTCGGGGTTGTTCACGGCGGGAGCGGAGGGGACTGCGCAAACTGCAACCGTCTGCGCCTTACAAGCGACGGATACCTAAAGCCGTGCCTCTTCAGCGATATAGCATTTAACATACGGCAGATGCCTTACGAAGAGGCAATTGCAAAAGCTGTTGATGATAAACCCGCCTGCGGGTTAAGCGCTAATGCGCATAAATTTTATAATATCGGAGGATAGGATGGGAAAGCTTTCGCACGTTGATAACGAAGGGCGCGCCAATATGGTGGATGTTTCGGGCAAAAGCATCCAGTTCCGCACGGCAAAGGCGGAAGGATTTATTAAGCTTAAAGAGGAAACGATTAATCTTATTAAGGAAAATAAGATGAAGAAAGGGGATGTTCTAACCGTTGCCGAAGTGGCCGGCATACAAGGGGCAAAAAGAACAAGCGGACTCATTCCCCTCTGCCACCCGCTTCCTATAACAAAAATAGACGTTAAAGCTGAAATTATTGAGTCGGGGGTTAGGATTGAAAGTTTTGCCAAATGCACGGGGCAGACGGGAATTGAGATGGAGGCATTAACCGCGGTATCGGTTGGCCTGCTTACAATTTACGATATGTGCAAGGGAGTGGATAAAGAAATGGTGATGTACGGAATTTCGCTGATGGAAAAAACAAAGAGCGATACCGATATTAAAATGGTATAAGGAGAAAAAATGAATTTCGATTTTGACGAGACAAACAGGCATATAGTATCAATAAATATTTCGGAAGAAAAAGGGACAACAAAAACCCCCGTTGAGACGGCCGTAATTAATGAATACGGAGTTGAAGGGGACGCACATTCGGGCAAGTGGCACCGCCAGGTAAGCCTTCTTGCAAAAGAGGATATTGATAAATTCTCTTTTGTTGATGCAAAACAGCGCCCATTTAAACCGGGGGAATTTGCCGAAAACCTTACTACCGCCGGCATAGATTTTACTAAAGTGGCATTGCTGGACCGCTTTGTAATTGGCGAGGCTGAACTAGAAGTAAGCCAGATTGGAAAAGTGTGCCACGGAAATGAATGCGCCATTTTTGTTGAAGTGGGCAAATGCGTTATGCCTAAATCGGGCATTTTTACGCGCGTTATTAAAGGGGGCGCAATCAGCGTTAACGATAAAATTGAATATCATCCCCGTACGCTTAAGATTAAGGTTATCACATTAAGCGACCGCGCTTCGGCCGGCGAGTATGAAGATAGAAGCGGCCCCAGGATTAAAGAAATTCTTGAAGACTATTTTGAAGGGAAGAGATGGCATGTTGAGTATTATTATACTTTAATACCCGACAGCGAAGAAAAGCTCCTCAACGAATTGAACAAAAGCGCCGGCGAAGGAATAGATATCCTTTTTACTACAGGGGGAACCGGAATCGGGCCGCATGATATAACCCCAGATGTGGTGATTAAATTTGCCGATAAGATTATACCCGGCATTATGGAAAGCATCAGGCTTAAATTCGGCGAGATTATTCCGTCGGCCCTTTTAAGCCGTTCGGTAGCGGCAATTAAAGAACAGACAATTATCTACTGCCTGCCCGGCAGTGTTAAAGCGGTTAGCGATTATACAACCGAGATATTAAGGACTATGGAGCATTCCATTCTAATGCTGCACGGCTTGGGGCATTAATTAAAAAGCGCTGATTTATTACAGCAATAAACTGCCGCAATAAATCAGCGCTAATTCGTTTAATATATTTATATTATTCTATAACCACTTCATCGGCAAATATCCACGCCTTGCCCGGATATCCTTTATGCCACTTGGGGCATACTTTCATGTTTATTCCTTTAACCCTAATATAGCGCGCGTTACTGTTCTGCAGTTCCGCGGCGAATGTTTCGGTAAAGGCGCCTGTCTTTTCTTCCGGTTCCGTGTTATTAATTACAGCCGCAGGAGTAAAATTCTTTCCGTCATCCGAAACACCTATTTCAACCCGGCGCGGCATAAATATCCACGAGTTGTTATCCTGCAGAAAATCTACACTTACTTTTTTAACCGTTTTCACTTTCTGCAGGTCTATAATAACATCCATATCATCCGCTTCGTATCCAATCCAGTTGTAATTATAGTCGTTAAGGCCGCGCAGTCCGTCCGTAAGCGATTTAATACCGTTGGCAGGGTATTTATCGCTCGGTTTGGTTACATAAGTTACCGGCATATTAAGCCCTAACGGATTTTTCATGGTCTTGGTAAGCAGGTTACGGTATGTATTTACGTAATCCTCCGCCGTAACGCCCGATTCGTTAATAACCATTCTGCCAGGAAGCCTGCTCTCAAGTTCAAACTGATTAAGCAGCCTTACAACAGCCGGATTGGGAATGTAATTCCCATTCCTCTCTTTTACTACAATCCCGTTTTTGCCGTCTATAATAACTTTGGCCTGCTCAAGCATTGCATACTTAAGGGGCAGGCGGGCAATCTTAACGCGCTTGAGTATATCGGGGTTGTTCCTTACGGCTCTTTCGGCTTCGTCAAACAGTTTGTTGTATCGTTTCATAAGCGCCGGCGTAAGGTAGCTCTGCATTGCCGAAATAGGGTTGCCGTAAATTAAAAGGGGCGCGCCCGATTTAATAAGCGAAGCCGTCATAATATCTATATACTTCCTTATATATTTTCCCCCTTTGCCGTAATATCCGTTTAGAAAATCGTTCATTACTGCGCTTACATTTACATCCGGATTCCAGAGCAGTTTTGCGATGATATAATTGCGCAACTCGCCGAATTCATATCCGGTGCAGGCTCCGGCTCCCTGCTGGAACATCATCTTTACCCCGTACCTGGCAAACAGTTTAATGTTGGGCTGAAGCACGTGAAAGTTAGGGAAAGGGCTGGCGGTATTCTTGAACTGAACCACGTAATCCCAAATCATTATATTATCCGAAATTCTGCTCCATTCTTTTATGTCGTTAACAAAGCCGGCGCTAGTAGGGTCGGTTTCCAGCGGTTTGCTCCTGTTGCATTCTATACTGCAGAGCACAATGTTCACATTCTTTTCGGGTTTAATTGTTTTTGGCGCTTTGCGTGTGTACTGATAGGCAAGAGTTGAAATTGTTTTATCGGGGAATTGGCGGGCTACTTTATTTACAAACGAAAGGAGCGAGCCGGATGGGGAGCCTTCGATAGAATCGAGCCTGCTGCATTCGGGGCACCGGCAGTTTGAAAAATTATCGTTTTGCGATACCGACCATATCTTTGCATTCGGATTCTCGTTGATTCTCTTTCTCAATTCCTCCGTAAGAACCTTTAGAACATCCGGATTTGTAAGGCACAGCTGGCCGTCGGCAACCCTGATTCCGTTAAGCTCCGAGTAATATTCGGGATGTTCCTTAAAATATTTATCGGGCGGTACAAGACGGTTGAATGTATGGACGAACAATCCCCATACTTTTTTGCTCTCCGGGTCCGAATCAAGTTTATGCCAGTAGCTGAAATCCTTGTTCCATGATTCCTTGTAATTAATATCCCTGTATTCGAAAACTGGGCTTTCTGCAAAATCCATTTCGGGCAAAGAGATGTTCTTATTCTTAGGAATAACTTTTACTTCGGCGGTGTACATCCGGCATCTGAGGTATTTTTCAAGAAAGGATGAGACCGCATTTAAATTCCCTCTTCTCATTCCCCCGGTAAAATAAATCTTATTCCCTTTGGTGTATATCCTAAAGCCGTCCGTTTTAAGCGAAGGGTCTTTTTTGAAAAATATAGCTCCGGTTTCCGGGTTCTGCATTGCGTCAGTTATCTCAAGCCGTGCGCCTGAAATGTCGCTTATATATTTCTGCAGTTCAAAAGCCGCAAGCGAATCCCAGTGGCCTGCATCGGAAGCCAGAATTATTTTGTAAGTGCTGCTGCCGTTTTTGGTAAGTATTATTTTTTTGTTCCCTTTTCCGGCGGCAATTAAAAGAGCCGGCGCTAAAAGCAGAAAAAGCAGAATCCTTTTCATTTTATACCCCTTGTTGTATTATAAATTTTTGGCTTTCCAGTCGTTGGCAAGTTTTGTAAGCCTTTCGTCGGAATGTTCGTAGAACATTTTAAATGATTCGCAGAAATAGAAATGGTTTTTATCGGCGCTGTTTTTAAGCCGGTCTTTGGTGCATCCGCCGAAACATTTGTTCAGCCATTTGCATTCGGCGCATTCCGGCTCCCTCCGGCTTTTCAATTGCCCGAATTCCTTCTGTGCCGGGGAATTTAACATATCCGCAAGTAACGAATCGTTGACATTGCCCAATAGCAGATTCTCTTCCACAAAAAAATCGCATGGATATACATTGCCGTTATGCTCAATTACCAGATAATTGCCGCATTCATTCTGGAATGTGCATTCGGGGCTTTCGAAGCCGGCGTATCTGAAAAAAACCGATTCAAAATTTCGCACAGATGTTGCGGGCATTCCGTCTGAAAAGTCATTCATCCACAAATCGAATATGCGGCACAGGAATTCGCCGTATTTATCGGGCGATACCGAAAAAGGGGCATTAATGCCCCTGTCTTCTTTGCTCAGCTCAAGTATTGGAATGAACTGCATAAAAGTGAGCCCGAGCTCTTTATGGAAATTATAAATTTCATCGGGGAATTGTACCGAGTAATCGTTGACGGCAATCATCGCGTTAACTTTAACATCTTCATCAAGAAGCATCCGCGCATTATCGTAAACCGTGCCGAATGTCCCTTTGCCCCTCTTGTTAAGGCGGTATTTATCGTGCACATGTGCGGGCCCGTCAAGGGAAAGGCCTATAAGAAAATTATTCTCCCTGAAAAACCGGGCCCAGAATTTATTTAAATTAAATCCGTTTGTCTGGAATCCGTAATCGACCGATTTATAGGGTGCGTATTTCTTTTGCAGTTCAACCGATTTGCGGTAGAAAGGAAGCCCCATCAGCGTTGGTTCGCCCCCCTGCCATGTAAGCGAAATATAATTGTTTGTCAGAAGGCCAATCTGCCGGTAAATTGCCTTTAGGGTCTCTTCGTTCATGCGGTGCCTGCGCGCCGGAGTGAACAGCTCCCCCTTTTCCAGATAAAAACAATATGCGCAGTTTAAATTACAGTCGGGGCCGGCAGGCTTAATTAAAATGGAAGAAAGTTCTTTCCGGTTCATTGCGCCGTTTTCTTTTTAAAGATTGGATATAATTCCGATTCCGTGCGGCCGTTAACC
>DAHYUM010000150.1 GCA_027398005.1 bacterium | reverse complement strand
CGGTCAGAAAGTGGGCGATTATTTCCTTCCGGCATTCGCGGGGGTAGCTTTCAGCAATAACGAATTCAGATGGTCTCCCCGTATAAAAAGGGAAGACGGCCTGATACGCATGGTAGCCGGACTTGGAACCCGTGCCGTTGACCGTTTAAGCGATGATTATCCTATCCTTATTGCGCCAGGGCAGCCTAATCTGCGCGTCAATATTTCCATTGAAGATTATATGCGCTATTCCCCGAAGAAAATTGACGTAATCAATCTTAAAACTAACGAGTTTGAAACAATCGATATTTCGTACCTTATTAAGAAATACGGTTACGAATACCCATCATTCAAGAATGTTTTTTCATTATTCGACGGCAATATTGTAAGAAAAGCCTCTGCATTCGACGATATTGAGAAAAACGATTTTATTGTTTCATTTGAAGGATTATTCACCGAAACCGAATTTATTCAGAGAATACAGACTCTTTTAAAGACACTGCAGGATACGATGAGAACACCGGTGGACATTGAATTTGTTCATGACGGAATACATTTTTATCTTCTTCAATGCCGTCCGCAAAGTTATTCGGGGGATATTTCACCTGACCCTATACCGAAAGAGCTTCCTTTGGAAAAAATTATTTTCTCGGCTAATAAATTTATTTCCAACGGCAGAGTGCCCGAAATTTCTCATATCGTTTATGTCGATCCTGTTGCATACGGCGAAATTGCCGATAGAACTACATTACTGCAGGTAGGCAGGGCTATAGGCAAACTGAATAAACTTCTTCCTAAAAGGAAATTCATTCTTATCGGTCCCGGAAGATGGGGAAGCCGCGGCGATATTAAGCTTGGCGTTAATGTTTCTTATTCCGAAATAAATAATACCTGCATGCTTATTGAAGTTGCTAAAAAGAAGGGGAATTATGTGCCCGATCTTTCATTTGGCACACATTTCTTTCAGGATCTTGTCGAAGCTTCAATTAGATATCTTCCACTTTATCCGGATGACAAGGGAATTATTTTTAACGAACGCTTTCTGCTTAATGCCGATAACCTGCTTGAAGACCTGCTTCCCGAATTCGCGTCGATTGCTGATACAGTAAGGGTTATTGATGTGGTTAATTCCTCATCTGGTTCAATTCTTAAAGTGATTAATAATGCCGAACTGGGGCTGGCCTACGGATATTTAAATTCTCCAACCAAAGAAGTTGATATTGAAATTGAATATAAGGAACAGGTTGACCGAACCAGCAGCGACCATTGGAGATGGCGCACTAAAATGGCTGAGAAAATTGCAGCCGAGCTTGACGGACAGATATTCGGTGTTAAAGGTCTTTATCTTTTCGGCAGTTCTAAAAATGCGGTTGCAGGACCCGGAAGCGATATTGACCTTATTGTACATTACGATAAAAAACTGGGCCGGCTTAACGAATTGAAACTATGGTTCGAAGGGTGGAGCCTTTGTCTTTCGGAAATGAATTTCTTAAGAACAGGCTACAAATCGGACGGGCTTCTTGATGTCCATTACGTAAACGACGAGGATATTAAGAATCGTTCCAGCTATGCCGTTAAGATAGGCGCTGTAAGCGACGCGGCAAAACCGCTTAAACTTAAGAGGGCGTTAAAGTAATTCCCTTTCGGCTTCTGATGGATTTTCGAGTGTAAATTTAATCAGCGATAGTGCGCTTCCGTCGTAGCTTGCATTAAAGCAGAAGCATTCGCCAATTTTTTCCATCCACTCGCCGGTTATCCTTGCAGATTCATGCACGTGTCCGTGCAATGTAACAGCCGGTTTCTTCTTTTCTATGAACTTTTTAATTGCAATGCTTCCTACATGAACATCGAGCGGTGCGTGGTCTATAATTTTACCGTCAAGTGCGGCCCGGTCCAAGTTTGTTTGATAGGGGGGAGCGTGAAAGAGAAAAACCGATTTATTCATCGGGTATTCAGCTGAAAGATATTCAAGATCCTTGGCAATTGTATCGCCGTTGTGCGGTCTACCGGCATCGGGAGTTGAATGTTTCCCTTCTTCGGGCGGTATGCTTCCGGGATCCACATAGCGCGATACATCATATTTTTCCCAATCCTTAAGACGGAATGGCGTTGGAGGCACATAATTGTATCCGAATATCCTGTAATCCTTATAAGTAAAATGCTTGTTGTGTATATAATGCCATACACCGAATTTTTCGCCGCAGTTAATGTAATATTCTTCTGTTTTCGGGTCGTCATTCCCTAATATAATAAGAATAACCGGGTAAATTCCGCCCAATTCTTTTTTAAGGATTAGCAGTTCCGGAATCAGGAAATCGGCAATAAAATCCTCATTATCCATACTGTTTTTGAAGGAATGAGGAAGGATATCCCCGCCAATAAAGACAATTTCGGGTTTCTCTTCTCTCACTTTATTAATTAATTTCTCCACACGGTCTTTCTTACCATGCAGGTCAGAGACGAAAAATGCCTTTGTCATTTAATTATTTCCCAGATATTGAACTAAAATTAAACAAAATTTGTATAATTAGAAAAATAAATTTATAATTGCGTAAACAATTGAGAACATAATGTATTTAACGGTTTCTTTACATCATCGCCATCATCAGAATAATTTTCCTATGGGAGAAGCCGGTAAGTAATATAAAAAATTAAATATATATTAAATTCTAAACCCCGGTCTCCCGGGGTTTTTTGTTTTTAAAAAGGAGAATAAATAAATGCTAAACGGAAATCTAAAAGTAGCGGTACAGAAAAAAGGAAGACTTACAGATAAATCGCTTCAGCTTCTGCGAAGCTGCGGCCTCGATATAGAAGAATATTCTGAACGCCTGATTGTAACGGCGCGTAATTACGAACTCGATATTCTCTTTTTAAGGGATGACGATATTCCAGAATACGTGCAGGACGGCGTTGCCGATATTGGAATTGTAGGTTATGATGTTGTTAAGGAAAGGAATGCCGAAATTGAAGTATTAAGGCATCTGGGATTCGGCAAATGCCGCCTAATGATGGCTATTCCCGAAGAGCAGGATATTGAATCGGTTGAAAACCTTCAAGGCAAAAGAATTGCTACATCATTTCCGGCAATTGTTAAGGAATATCTTAATGCCAATAAAATAGAAGCCAAAGTAATTGAAATCAGCGGTTCGGTTGAAATTGCTCCATCGCTAGGTGTAGCCGATTTGATATGCGATTTGGTTTCTACCGGAAATACCTTAAAGCTTAATAAGCTCAAGAAAACATTTACCGTATTCGAATCCGACGCGGTTTTAATTGGCAATAAAAACCTGAATCTGGACGAATCGAAATGGAAACTGCTTGCAAGTCTTTTAACACGAATCGATTCAGTATTAAAGGCGCGCAATTCGAAATATCTTATGATGAATGTGCCAAAAGAAAATCTTGACGAAATTAAAAATGTGCTCCCTTCATTAAAGAGCCCGACAATTGTTCCTCTTGCTGATGAATCGATGCTGGCAGTACACGCCGTAATTCCTACTGACACTTTTTGGCAGATTAACGAAAAATTGAAATCAGCCGGTGCTTCCGGAATTTTATTACTTGCCATAGAGAATATGATATTATGAAAACATATGAATTAAAAAATATAAATAGAGCTGTATATAATAGACTTCTTGAACGTTCCGCAATTGAGACAGGTAAAAGCATAGAAGCGGTAGCCCCCGTATTATACGAAGTAAAGAAAAACGGTCTGCAGGGGGCTTTGAAGTATGCTTTTATGTTCGACGGGGCGTTTGAAAGAAACATTAAAGTAACCTCTGCCGAAATTGCCAAAGCCGGGAGCAATCTTTCTCCGGAACTTAAGAACGCAATAAAAAGTGCATATAAGAATATTTATAAATTTCATATAGCCCAGAAACCGAAATCTCTTCTGGTCGAAACCATGCCGGGTATCGTATGCAGAAGGGAATTTAGGGCAATAGAAAATGTAGGCCTATATATTCCCGGGGGGAGCGCCGTACTATTTTCGACTCTTCTAATGCTTGCAATTCCCGCAAAAATTGCCGGATGCAAAAGAATTGCGGTCTGCTCCCCCGCAAAGAATGGAGTAATTGCTGAAGAGCTTCTTTATACCGCAAAATTATGCGGTATCAGCGAATTCTACAAAATTGGGGGTGCGCAGGCTATTGCCCTTATGGCTTACGGCGATAAGGAATTACCGAAAGTGGATAAAATATTCGGTCCGGGCAACCAGTATGTTACAGCCGCAAAAACTCTCGTAAGCATAGACCGGAACGGATGCGCTATAGATATGCCCGCCGGGCCAAGCGAAGTTCTGGTTATCGCCGATAAATATGCCAATCCAGCATTTGCGGCGGCCGATATGCTATCGCAGGCCGAGCACGGAACAGATTCGCAGGCGCTTTTGGTCACTGATAGTATTCAGTTTGCACGCAGGGTTGAAAAGGAAATTGTACAGCAAAGCAGAAAACTTAATAGGGAAAAAGAAATTAATGCTTCTCTTTCCAAATCATTCATTTTAGTTGTCCCTTCCATTGAAGAGGCAATTAAGTTCAGCAACGACTATGCCCCCGAGCACTTAATCCTTAATGTTAAAAATGCTTCAAAGTTAATAGGTAAAGTAAGCAATGCCGGTTCCGTATTCATCGGTCCTTATTCTCCCGAAAGCGCCGGGGATTATGCCTCCGGCACAAACCATTCTCTGCCTACTTACGGGTATGCTAAAGCATACAGCGGAGTTAATGTTGAACAGTTTATGAAAAGCGTTTCTTTTCAGAAAATTTCTAAAAAAGGATTAAAAAACTTATCAAAAACAATAATTACAATGGCTTTGGCTGAACAGCTTACTGCGCATGCCCAGGCGGTTAAAGTGAGGTTATAAATGAATATTATAGATTTAGCTCGTCCAAATATTGTTAAGCTTCAGCCCTATTCATCGGCCAGAAGCGAAAACAGCAGCGGCATTCTTTTGGACGCAAACGAAAATTCCATCGGCTCGGTAGTAGAGAATTACCCGGTTGATGATTTGAACAGGTACCCCGACCCGAATCAGAAGGCAGTCAGAATCAAATTGGGTGAGTATCTTAATCTGCCTTATGAAAATCTTTACTGCGGAGTAGGTTCCGACGAAATTATTGACTTGCTTATAAGAATATTCTGCGAACCGGGCAGAGATAACGCAATAATTGTTGAGCCTACATACGGAATGTATAAAGTAGCGTGCGATATAAATGACGCGGCCGTTAAAAGCGTTAATTTATCGGACGATTTTCAGATTGATGTCCCTAAAACACTTTCGTCAGCCGACGCGAATTCGAAACTGATGTTTCTCTGCTCTCCAAATAACCCGACGGGCAACTTATTAAACAAAGAGGATATACTTTCGCTTGTCCGCGGTTTTAACGGGATTGTTGCAGTTGACGAAGCTTATATAGAATTTAATGAGAAAGGCAGTGTTATAAATGAAGTACTGAACTATCCGAATTTGGTGGTTTTAAGAACATTTTCGAAGGCATGGGGGCTTGCGGGAGCCAGATGCGGATACCTCGCCGCCGATGAAAGTGTTATTAGCCTTATATTTAAGATTAAAGCCCCGTATAACCTGAACAGGCTTACTTCCGGAATTATTATTGAGGCGCTCGATAAAAAAGAGAAAAAAGAAATTTTTGTTTCGATGATTAATCTGGAAAAAGAAAGGATTATTGAAAAAATGGCCTCGTTAAAGGGGATTGAAAAAATCTTCACTTCCGACGCAAATTTCATTCTATTCAGATGTTCAAATTCAGACAATGTATATAAGTACCTGCTAGAGAAGGGGATTGTAATAAGGGATAGAAGCAGTCACCCTATGCTTAAAGGGTGCCTCCGGATGTCGGTAGGCACCAGACACGAAAATGACCTCTTTTTAACAGCTTTATGGAGGGCTTTATGCGAAATATCTTAGTTGATAAGAGCTTTTTCCTTTTGAGCGGGAAAAAATCGGCTAATTTAATTTCATCGCTTAAGGAATTAAACCGGGGCGGGTATAACGCCTGTTTTGACTATTCTGTTCTTGAGAAATACCCGTTTCTTAAAATTATCTTAAAAAATGAAGGAATAAAGTACAAGACAATTAACAACAATGGTAATATGCCGGGACTAAATATAAAGAGCCGCACTATTGAAGATGCTGTTAAGCAAATAGTCACTGCACGGAGCGCTGTAATTGAAAGAGTCACAAAGGAAACATCCATCAGCATTAAATTGGACCTTGACGGTAAAGGGGAAAGCAAAATATCTACAGGCATCGGATTTTTCGACCATATGCTTGAGCAGATTGCAAGGCATGCCAATATCCAAATGGATATAAAATGCAATGGTGACCTTGATGTTGACGAACATCATACAATAGAAGATACCGGTTTAGCCCTTGGTGAGGCAATTAATAAGGCTCTGGGGAGCAAAAAAGGGATTCAAAGATACGGCTTTTTTATTCCCATGGATGAGTCTGTTTCTTTATGCACAATTGATTTAAGCGGCAGAAGTTACTTAAATTTCGAGTGTGCTTTTGAAAGGAATTACATTGGCGCTTTTCCGCTTGAAATGACCGAGGAATTTTTCAGGGCGCTTGCGGCGGGAATGAAAGCCAATATATTCATTCGGGCGAAAGGTAAAAACGATCACCACAAAGTTGAATCGATTTTTAAAGCCTTTGCAAAATCATTAAACGAGGCGTGCCGCTTTGATGAGAGAAACAATAACAGGCTGCCTTCCACTAAAGGAGTATTATGATTGCTATAATTGATTACGGTGCGGGTAATGTCGCTTCGGTTGCCAATGCGGTTAAACAGGTTACCGGCAATTTTCTTGTT
>DAHYUM010000014.1 GCA_027398005.1 bacterium | reverse complement strand
TTTTTTAATTAATCTTCTCTTTCCTTTAAAACCTCATATCCGCTCCATTTTAAGCACTTTACTTATTGGCACGGTTTTTTACATATATAGCGCGTAACTAAATACTTAACGAATAAAAAATGGAGTAAAACATGAAACGCATAATCATCATTGCAGCAGCATTATTCTCTTTGGTTCTTCTCTCATCCACAACCAACGCCCAGACAATCGGCAAGGGACAGGGAAAGGGACTCGGCAAAGGTTTAAAGACCAACTGGGTTGACGCAAACGGAGACGGCATTTGTGATAACGTTGGCACAGCCAAACAGGGAATGAACGGAGCCGGTAAAGGATACGGCAAGAAAGACGGCACAGGCAATCCTTTAAGACCGCAGGACGGAACAGGCTATGGTAAAAAAGCAGGCGCCGGCAGCGGAACAGGAGTATGCGACGGAACCGGTCCAAAAGGAACGATGGCCCGCAGAGGAAACAAGTAATTTTATCTTTCTCCTTTAATTACGGCGTGCTTAAGCACGCCTTTTTTATTTAGTCAGCAACCCGCCCTAATTGTCGAATCTATCCTACCATTTGGTCGAATTTTTATACCATAATTAACGAAAACCTTGAAATTAGTCTAAATATTAGACTTTTCTTTATGGCACAATTCTTTCAAATATAATAATTATATGAACCGGAGATGAAATGAGAACATTATTTATTGCCCTTATAATTTTTGCCTTAGCGGGGGTGGTAACGGCGCAGACAAAAAAGGAAGAGACCGGAAAACAGGCCGGCAGGGGGAAAGGAAAACAGGGGGAGACTGCCCGGGTTTTTGTAGATAAAAACGGGGACGGATTTAACGATAACGCGCCTGATGATGACGGCGACGGAATACCCAACTGTATAGACCCCGATTTTAAGGGGAACAGGATGCAGAAGAGGAAAATGGGCTTTACCGATACAGACGGGGATGGAATAAACGACAACGCCGGAGCGGGGAAGGGAAAAAAGCTTCAGAAAGGTTTGGGCGCTTCGAAAGGAGTTCCGATGATGAACGGAACAGGCATAAAAGGGAAAGGGAAAGGAAAAATTAAATAACAGCAATACAACTGATAAATCCACAGGAAATAATAATGACAAAGATAAAATATTCATTCTATATAATGGCGGCGCTTCTTCTAATGTTTCAGTCAAAAACAGATGCTCAGGTTACTCTTCAGTTATTAACCGACCAGGAATACAACAGCAATCCGTTCCGCTCTCGGATTCCGGAAAGCAATTTTATTTCGAGCTATGATTTTACGCTTCAATATGAATTCGGCAAAGCGGGCATTATGTATAACGGAACCGCTTTCAGCTTTAACAACACACAGGACCGTAATTTTTACTACCACATGGGGGGAGTCTGGTATAATTTCGATTCATCTTCAGTATCCCTTTCAGCCGAGCAGAGAATTAATAATCCTATTTATTCCTATTTCAATTATTCCGAGCTGGCCCTTAATTACGAGCATAAATTTTCCTTCTGGGGCATTACGGCAAATATTTATCCTTCAATTACATATACATCTTATACCAGTATTTCCATTCTTAATAATGTAAAATCGACCCTTCTATTCTCACTCAACAAATCATTCGAAACCAAGACTACATTCATAGTTGGGGGAGGGGTAAACCATAAGATTTACACACAGCCGAGCGCTTCCGATTTATTCCTTACCGTTAACGATTCCAACCAAACTGTTGAAACCCTTGTACAAAGCCAGAATGCTACCACTTTAACACAGCTTACAGGATACGGCCGGGTAGCACAGTCTATTACTCCCACTACCGGACTTGCCCTGCAATTGACGGGGAAAAAGATTGTAAGCGGAATAGCGAGCTCGGTTAAGGATTTGAGCCTTACCTACGGCGATGAAGCGGAAATATTCGATGATCCGGTAAATTACGAGGGGACCTCGCTGGCCGTTGAACTTACGCAAATACTATTTGAAGATTTACAGCTGAGGCTTGGTTATTACTATAATTTAAAGAATTACCCGTCGCAGGGAATATACGACCATACGAACACCTATTTTTCGGATGTTGAAAGGGCCGATACCCAGAACATATTGGGCTTCAGCGCAAAAAAAACGTTTTCGGCCGGAGAATACTTATCAATAGACCTCGGTTTCCGCTTTTATTACATAAAGAACAGCTCAAACAGCTTCTTGTACAAATATAATTCGAGCGCGTTCAGTTTTAATGTAGGATTTACCTTTTAGCATTAGCGCCGCCGGCCGGAAGGCAAGAAACCAAGCCGCGGCGCCGGGCATCTAACTTATATAATAAAGATTTATTAAATTTGAACGGGCACATAATTCCAGAGAAAAATGACTCTGTTAAAGAAAATAGCTGAACTACCCAAGAGCATAATCTTAATAATTTTAATTACCGCGGTAATTGTAATCTCATCTGCGCTGGTGGAACTAAACCAGAGCAGGAAGGAAATGATTATGCTGATGGAACAGCAGAGCCATACGCTCCTCGAAACAATGCTCGCTTCATCCACAAACGCGCTTCTTTCCTCGGAGAAACTGGAGTCGGAATTAAAACAGAGGCTTTTGAACAACGCCGTTCTAATTAAGGAGCTTTACGAAGGGGGGCGCGTAACAAATAAACTGCTCGAAAAAATTTCTTCTAAGAATAATTTGTTCCGCATAAACATATTCAACCGGAACGGAAAAAAGATATTTACAAGCACAACCGAAGCGCACGCCGGAATGCCCGAAAAAACGAGTCCCCGCTTTATGCTTGCCCCGATATTCAACAACGAAGAAGATACATTAATAATAGGGATTAAAAGCGCCCGCTTTATGGAGGGTTCGCGCTATGCGGTAGCGGTTGCATCCCGCTCGCGGGACGCCATTGTGCTTAATGTAGATGCCGCCGAACTTTTAAATTTCAGGAAACAGGTGGGTTTCGGGGTTCTGCTGAAAGATATTACCGGGAACAGCAATATAATTTACGCCATACTGCAGGATGATGAGGGCATTATTGCCGCGGCAGGAGACGAGAAGTATTTCGACCATACGGATGCCGCCGAAATAAATCTTGATTCGTTAAAAAGTTTCGACTGGCGCATAGCCGAAAAGAAGGACACTGAAATTTTTGAAGCCCGCCGCCTTTTTACATACCAGGGAAAGGAAGTGGGGGTTTTCCGCGTAGGGCTTTCGATGGAGCCGATTGAAAACATCAACGCCCGAATAACGAGAAGAATTATAATAATGTCTATTCTTTTATTTGCGTTCGGCTCGGTCTCAATCGGCTTCATATTCATAAGACAGAATTTCCTTCTCCTTTCAAGAAAATACGCTTCATTCAAGGAATACTCGCAGGCAATAATTGAAAACATCGGCGAATCGATTATGCTTCTCGATTCAAAAGGGAAAATAAAATCGGCCAATAAAGCAACCGAAGCAATATTTAATATTCCCCCCGAATCGTTTACCGGAAAAAAATTCGGCGACGCATTTTCCGGCAACGCCTGCGGCGATATTCTCCTTAATCCCTCTTCCATATTCGAAACAACCTGCGGCATAAACGGAAAGAACAAGACGCTTCTAATTTCAAAAAGCAGTTTCCCGGATGAAAAGCAGGAAGAAAATATAATTCTTGTAATAAAGGACTTAACCGAAATTAAGGAGCTTGAAAGGCAGTCGGAAAGGAACGAGAGGCTTGCCGCAATGGGGGAACTGGCCTCTGCTGTAGCGCACGAAATCCGCAATCCGCTTAATTCTATATCCACTATTGTACAGCAGTTGAATAAGGATTTTGAGCCGAAGGAAAACAGGGAAGAATATAATACTTTTACCCGGCTGGTTTACAGCGAGGTAAACCGGATTAACACAACCATTGAGACGTTTCTCCGATTTGCGCGTCCGGTTGAATTAAAGAAGGAGCGTTTTGCCGCCGGCGGAATTATGGAGCAGTTAAAAAACCAGTATTCGGCGCTGCTAAAGGAAAGGAACATCGAATTAGAAATAAACAACGGCTGGAACGGCGAGGTTGAATGGGACCGCAACCAGATTTTACAGGTGCTTATTAACATCATCCAAAATTCAATAGACGCTATAGGCGAAAAGGGGAAAATTGAGATATCGCTTAAGCCGGGGGGAAACGAGGCTGTTGAAATTTCTGTTAAAGACAACGGTAAGGGGATGGATGAAAAAACCGCATCCAAAATTTTTAATCTTTATTTTACCACCAAGCCCAAGGGGAACGGAATAGGGCTGAGCATAGTTCAAAAAATAATAGCAGGCCATAAGGGGCGTATTAAAGTGGAAAGCGCCGCCGGAGCCGGAACCGCAGTTATAATCATTCTACCAAAATCCATTTGAGAAATTATATGAAAGAATTCAGCGTGTTAATAATTGACGATGAAGAAACGCAGGCCGCAAGCCTAAAATCATTTTTGGGCAAGAGGGGATATTCCGTATTAACAGCCCCAAGCGGCGAAAAAGGATTTGAAATTGTAAAAGATAATCTTGTTGATATTATACTAACCGATTTCCAGATGCCCGGATGGACCGGGCTTGATGTTGTAAAAAACATTAAGAAATTTAATCCCGAAATTGATATTGTTGTAATGACCGCCTACGGCACAATTGAAACCGCCGTTACACTTATGAAAGAGGGGGCATACGATTACCTTATTAAGCCTATAAATCTTGACGAGCTTGAAACGGTGCTTAATAAAATAAAGGAACGCCGTTTGCTTCTTTCGGAAAACACCATTCTCCGGACCACGTTAAATGAAAAATTCCAATTCGATTCCATAATTACCCGCAACGCCGAAATGGAGCGGGTTATAAATACCGCCGGCAGGGTAGCGCAGTCAAAATCGACTGTATTAATATTAGGCGAAAGCGGAACGGGAAAAGAACTAATAGCCAAATCGATTCACTACGCATCGGGCCGAAAGGATAAGCCTTTTATAACCGTTAACGTTGCCTCCCTTTCTGAAAACCTTATTGAAAGCGAACTCTTCGGACACGAAAAAGGCTCTTTTACCGGCGCGATAAATAAAAGGATAGGGCGCTTTGAGGAGGCGGACGGGGGAACCCTTTTTATTGATGAGGTCGGCGATATTCCTATGGCCGCACAGGTTAAACTTTTGCGCACAATCCAATTCGGAGAATTTCAGCGGCTGGGGAGCGGACAGACATTACAGGCTGACGTACGAATAATTGCGGCAACACATAAAAATCTCGAGGCAATGATTGAAGAGGGCACATTCAGGCAGGACCTTTATTACCGTCTTAACGTAGTGCCAATATTGTTGCCCCCTTTAAGGGAAAGAAAGGAAGATATTCCCCTTTTGGTCGGTTCATTCATAAAAAAACACTCTTCTGGAACAGGGAAGAGAATAGAAGGAATTTCGAAAGAAGCTCTTGACCAGCTGGTAAAGTATAATTTTCCGGGGAATATAAGGGAACTTGAGAATATAATAGAACGTGCCTCTGTGCTTTGCAGAGGAGAGCTTATAACCGTTGAAGACCTTCCGGAGACCGGGCGCGAGAAAAACGGAGGGGGAGTTTTCGATCCCGTTAATCTTGATGCCGGCTACGAAGAGAAAATGAAGGCTTTCGAAAAAGCCCTTATAGAAGAGGCATTAAAAAGAAGCGGCGGAAATAAGAGCGCCGCCGCCAGAATGATTGGAATTACAGAACGGCATCTGCGTTCGAGGCTCGAACGGCTCGATTGATTAATTGCTTAATTCAACGTCCGGTTTCGATTTATAAGCCGAACCCATATTGCATAATTCATCCAGCACTTCCGAAAATAATTCGAAAAGGTCTTTAAGCCTTTCCTTATCCTTTATTACCCCCTGAACCTGGAAATAGAGTTCGTCAACTCCATCGGGGAATTTTCTTCTGAACCACCCTTCGTCGTCTTTAACCATAAAGTGGATTGATTTCTGTTTTTCAATCAGGCTTCTTATATGCGGTTTAGAAAAAAGCTTAACAACCATTTCCTCCGGTTTGCCCTGAATGATAAATTCCTCATCGAACTGTGAATCGCCAATTTCAACATCCTGCATATTAAACAGCTTGCCAAGCCAGCTGAAAATACTTTTCCTGTAAACATTAAACCGGAACCCGTCCTTATTTACATACGGGGCTCTCATTCTGGTATAGGTTACATGCGAATTTTGTGTGTGGATAGTATAAGTATCCAGCGTAATTTCCCATTCGCCGTGGTCTAATACCACTTTACCTTTTTTAAGGAAACCGTTTTCTGAAAAATCGGCCCCCAGTTCGTCGTCTAGCTGGCTCCAGACCTCATTTCGGCTCGGGCCGAACATTTCTCTTAATATACTCATTGCAAACCTTGTATTTAAAACTTACAGATAATCTGACATAAAAAAGGCGGGAGTTGTTCCCGCCTTTTAAGCTTTTCTATTTTTCTGGATAGAGAATCATCTTTATGTAATTATCCATATTGAAGCACCTCTTTGCGGTATTCATAATAACCTGCGGAGTAAGTGATTCAATCCTTTCTTTCGAAGGCATATACTGTTCAACCGTAATGCCGTTTTCAAGTGCAGATGTAATCCAGTTTAGCCAGGCTCCGTTTTCCTTAGAATTTTTCTCGAGCGATTTAAGCTGTGCCTCTTTAACCTTATTGATATAAACCGCGCTTACCGGGTAATTCTTAAGGCTGTCTATCTGTGTAAAAACCGCTTTGGATAACTCCTCCGCTCTCTGCGGCTGGCATCCAAAAGTAATTGCGACTATATATCTGCCGTAAGGAATTTTAGGCGCTGCGCCGGAAACGCTTACACCGTATGTTCCCCCCTTTTCCTCCCTTATCGATTCTCTCAGTTTAATATTCATCAATTCAGCAAGCGACTGCACCTCGTATTCGTTCTTCATCGACCAATCCATATCCCCCGTAAAGAAGAGTTCTACACTGCTTTTAGGTTCAATCCCTTTCTTAATTTCCTTGTTAATTATTCCTTTAGGGTACCTAATGCCAACATCTTTATAGTTTTCCTTTTCACCCGTTGAAGGAAGGCTGGCAATATATTTTTCAATTAACGGTTTTATAGTATCGAGTGTAAAATTACCCACAAATACGAAGGTAAAATCCCCCGCGTTTGCAAAGCGCTCTTTGTAGAGTTTATATCCTTTGTCATAATTAATTTCTTTGAGTCTGTCCATTGAAACCGGCATTCTCCATGGACTATAATTATAAATGGTGGCTGTTGTGCTGTCCGAAAATACATTCGCCGGATTATCCGATTTGTTTTTAAGGAACGCGGTCAGCATAGACATGGTGGACTTGAAGACTGCGGAATCTTTGCGCGGCTGTGTGAAATTAAGATAATTAAGCTTGAACATCGTTTCGAGATCCTTAACGCTTGAATTTCCGGAAGCGCTTTCGGAGTAAACATCCACAGAAGTTGAAGCGCTTGCTTTTTTGCCGGTTAAGTATTTGCTCAATTCAGGCAGCGAGAATTTGCCTACGCCCGACTGCATATTAAAGAGAGCTTCTTCCATAATGCTTAAATTGTCTTTAACGTCGTAAAGCGAGCGCCCTCCTCTGCTGAATGCCGAATATAAAATTTCATCATTCTTGAAATCGGTCGGTTTAAGAAGAACCGTTGCTCCGTTTGAAAGTTTAAGTTCCGTAATGCCTGTTTTTTCATCTTTGCTTTCTGCAACAATCTTTCCGGGGGTAATGGCAAAGGGAATTAAATCTTCGTTTAAGGTTTTATCAACGTAAGGTTCAATTTTTTCTTTAGTGTAGCCGTTAATAATTTTTTCCAGCATTTCCTGTGTCGGCTTGGCTATTTCCGGTTTATCGGGCACTGCGGCAAGAACAACCCGGTTATAATCGGGGAACTGCTGTTTAACATAGTCATTCACTTCTTTAAGCGTTATCGCAGGAACAATCTCTTTACCTAAATCGAAATTTGTTTCTTCGTTAGGGTAAGTTTCTCCTGCAAGATAATTATCAATAAGGCGCTGTATTAAGGTTGCCGATTCTCTTTTTCCCTTTTCCTTAACCTCATCTTCCAGCCCTCTAAGATATTCCTTTTTCTGTCTTTCAAGTTCCGTTTCGGTAAAGCCGAATTTTTTAACCCTCTCAAGCTCAACAAGGGCGGCATTCAATCCTTTTTCAATATTATTATCTTTTGGAATTACGGCAACCTGCGCAAGAGATAGAGCCCGTACTGCGCGTCCCCCGGCATATACACCTGCCATTACAAAAGGAGCGTCGGGCTTAAGCTGAATTTCGCTTAATCTTTCATTTATCATCCCCGAGAAGAGGCCGGCAAGACCGTCTTCCCTGAAATCTTTAAGCGTTACGGTTGAATATGGTTTATGTTTATAAGCAACCCCGGCGTTGGACATGGGAAGCTCTTTATCCGACGCTATTGAATAGAATGTTTCCTTATATTCGGGTACTGAATATGTTTTTCTCACCCGGGGATTTTTAACCGCGGGAATTTTTTCGAATATATCCTTTATATATTTTTCAACCTGTTTAACGTCAAAATCGCCTACGGCAACAACCGCCATCAAATCGGGGCGGTACCAATCCTTATAAAACTTTTTAACTTTATCATATTTAAACGATTCGATAATATCCTTTTTCCCGATAGGAAGTCTTTCGGCATAGCGCGAGCCTTTAAGAAGTATAGGAAGCTGTTTATCCGAAATTCTTGCCTGAGCGCCCCTGCCAAGCCTCCATTCTTCTACAATTACTCCACGTTCCTTATCAATTTCATCATTTTCAAATGAGATGTTGTGCGCCCAATCCCCCAGAATTTTAAAGCCTTTTTCCAGGACATCCATATTTTCTGTGGGCATCTGAAGCATATAAACTGTTTCGTCGAAACTTGTATACGCATTAAGTTCGGGACCGAAACGCATTCCAATGCTTTCGAGGAAATTGACAATTTCCTGTTTCTTAAAATTTTTGGTTCCGTTAAAGGCCATGTGCTCGGTAAAATGCGCAAGCCCCTGCTGGTCGTCATCTTCAAGAATAGAGCCGGCGTTTACAACAAGCCTTAGTTCGGCTCTCTTTTCCGGCTTCTTGTTCTGAAGGATGTAATAAGTCAATCCGTTTTTGAATTTGCCTTTAACCACGGCCGGATTATTTTTAATTTTCTCGGCATAATTAATTTTGGCCGTCTGCGGATAATACGAACCAACCCCCAGTAAAATGAATAGCATAAGATAAATCATTCTGTCTTTCATTATTTCCCCTTTGGTTTGATGATAGCTGCTGTATCTAAAAAAATGCTCTCTTCGTTAAATCACTCAAATTCCGTGTTTCTGTTTAAACCATTCATACGCGGCATTAATTTCTTTTGTTTTCTTTTCGGCAAGTTCAATAAGTTCCTGCCCCAGCTCGGCTACTTTATCTGGATGATATTTCGATATCAGCTCGATATATTTTTTCCTGATTGTCGATTTTGTCACCTGTCCCTTAAGTCCGAAGAGTGTTCCGAAATATTTTGCTTTTTCATACTCGGTCGCGGTCTTAAGGTCAAAATCGGCCTGTTGATTGAACTGCTGTTGTTTTTCGTACCTTTCGTAGCGTTCATACTTTTCATATTTCTCATATTTTTCGTACTGCTTATACTCTTCGTGCGTATTCCTATCCTGTTTATCCCCTTTTCTGTATCTTTTCTTCGATTTTGAATAATTAGTTCCTACAATCTGCGCAAGTGACTGGTAGAGATGGGTGTTCCTCTCGCTAGTTCTTCCTAGATATTCGAGAAGCGAAATATTAAGGGCAAACCAGTCGGTCGATTTTATTTTTTCCGCATTCGAAATAAGTCTCTGTTTCATATTCGATTCGGTCATCATCGGCCTTATGCGCTTCAACTTCGAATCCTCTATTACAGGATTTAATATTTTGAATATTCCTGTAATCCAGTCGTTTTCGGGACCCATCAGTATCAGCGTATATAAAACGAGGAACTCGTTTGCCACAGTAACAATAGAAGAATCGTGCACAAGGGTTTGGGAATAACAGATACAGCTTAAATGTCCGTATGATGTAAAAATGAACTCGTTAAGGGTTTCGTCAATATCGAGCCCGAAAACTTTAAGGCAAACCGAATTAGCCGCGGGCATAGTATAATTGCTTTTAAATTCCATAGCGGTGCGGAAATTCTGGTTAAGGTAATTCTGGGTAAAGGTATTCATACCCGATTGAACCGTTCCGAGAACAGACCAGATCTGATTATAAACCTCATCATAAATGCCGAACGCCTCTTCATACTTTCCCTGATCGAGAAGTAAATCGGCTGCGTCCCTTAATTTGGATATGTTACCCAATAAAACACCTTAAAAATTTACTATAAAGATAAAGGATTAATTGACTATTTTCTATAAAAGTTCCTTTTATTTAAAACGGCATGTGATTTTAAATAATATATTAATTAACTTAAAAAAGTTACATAAAACAATAAAAGGGGTAAGCTAGTATGAGCCTGTTTAAAGAATTTAAAACCTTCGCAATGAAGGGGAACGTAGTCGATTTAGCTGTAGGTATAATTATAGGCGCGGCATTCGGCAAAATAGTGTCTTCTTTGGTAAATGATATTATAATGCCGCCTATAGGCCTTCTGATTGGGGGGCTCGATTTCAAGAACCTTGCAGTTTCGCTGCCGAATAATGTTAAAATTAATTACGGCGCGTTCATAAATACCGTAATCGATTTTGTTATAGTTGCATTCGCAATATTCATGATGATTAAAGCCCTCAATTCGTTTAAGAAGAAACAGGAGGAAGCCCCCGCGCCTAAGAAATTAAGCGACGAGGCTGTTCTGCTTACGGAAATCAGGGATCTGCTTAAGAAATAAAATAATTTAAAACCGAAGAAGGGACCTAAGGATCCCTTCTTTTCTACTTGTTTTTATAACGGCTTTGTTTTTACAAATCCAAATTTAAATTAACCTGCCCTGCCGCATCTTTTTTCTTTATTATAAGAGGCGCAATCAAGACTATTATAAAGCATATTACACCGGCGTAATAAAATAAATCCCCTATAAGCGTGTCATATTCAAGAATGTCCAGCCTGCCGAGCATCCACGCCCAGTCGTGATAAACTTTATTACCGCCAAGCAATGGAATGACGCGCGCCCTGGCGTCGGCCGCGTAAACGCTTATGTTCATCAGGTTTTCGCCGAGCCAGAAAAGGGACAACTGAAAACCGAGCTTGTGCCGGTGGTAAAAATAATAGCCCAGAAAAAGGGAGGGGAGAATAATCTGCATCAGGGTGCCGCCGGCAGTATAAATGAATGAGCCGAATATTTTAAATATGCCGTGCCCCCCTTCGTGAATAAGAAGGTTCACATAATCAAGCAGGGTAAATTCCCCCCGGTTAAAAACATAGTACAGAAGAACCGGCAGAAGAATTAAGGAAGAGATCCAGGGGATGAATTTATCCAGAAAATCTTTTTTTGAATTACCGGCCGGGTTCATTTATTAATCGAATAATTTAATAAGCTCTTCTCTGTTTTTTGCGGCCCCAAGGGCAAGCATTAATTTAATTCTTGCCTTCTGCCCGTTCAGGTAATCGGCAAAAATCACTCCAATTTCCTTAAGCCATTTACCTGCCCCCGGGTAGCCGTAAATATCGAGTGTTTCTCCAGCGGGGCATCGTGAAACGAGCACTACCGGAATTCCCTTATCTACCGCATATTTAATGCCTGTAAACGCCGGCGGGGGAACATTGCCAACGCCCATAGCTTCAACCACAATTCCTTCAACGCCGCTATCGGCAGAAAACTTGTAAAACTTTTCATTCATTCCGGCGTAGGCTTTAATCAGGTCTACATTGGTATTAATTGTTCCGGTCTTAATTTTTTCAATTTTTCTTGGTAACCGGTTAAAGAGCACCCTTCCGTTTTCCACAAAGCCTATGGTTCCGAAATCGAGGCTTCGGAATGTTTCAACATCCTCGGTATGGGTTTTAGTAACCTCGCTTGCGGCATTAATTTCGCCGTTAAGGCAAACCAGCACACCCATTCCGGTACTGTTGGGGTTACTGCAAATATGTATTGCGTCAACCAGGTTGCGGGGACCATCCCAGTCGGGTTCCGAGCTGGTCTTCATTGCCCCTATTACCACAATCGGTTTTCCGGTATCAACTGTAAGATCGAGAAGGTATGCGGTTTCTTCAAGTGTATCGGTGCCGTGCGTAACTATAATGCCGTCAATATCATCCTGTTTGGCAAATTCATTTAGTTTATTGCTTAAATCGAACATCATTTCGGGGGTCATGTGGGGACCGGGATACATGCCGAATTCATAAACGCTAATGTTTGCAAGTCCTTTAGCCTGAGGAATCATTTTAATAAGTTCTTCGCCGTTAAAGTGGGGAACGGCGCCCCCGGTTTTGCTGTCAATTTTCATTGATATTGTGCCGCCGGTAAAAACAACAAGAATATTTTTCATTTCGTTTCCAGTTCTTTTCTGTAATAGTCAATTGTCTGAATCAATCCTTCGTCAAGGGTAAAGCTTCCGGTAAAATTAAGTTCCCTTTTAGCTTTTTCTACCGAAGCGCTGCTGTGCTTAATATCCCCTTCGCGCACGGGTTTATAAATTATTTCACTTTCCGATCCGGTAATTTTTTTAATCTTTCCGGCAAGCGTATTAATTGAAATTGTATTGCCGTTGGCAACATTAAACACCCCGTTAACCCCTTTGGATGTAGCCGCAAGAACATTAGCCTTAACAACATCCTTAACGAAGACGAAATCGCGCGTTTGCTCTCCGTCTCCGTAAATTACCATCGGTTCCTTTTTAAGGGTTTTAAGGGAGAAGATAGGAATTACCGATGTATAGGCCCCGAATGGGTTCTGCCTTGGTCCGTATACATTAAAATAGCGGAGCGAAATGGTTTCGAGGTTAAATTTTTCCCTGTATTCATTGCATAAAAGCTCGCCGCCGTATTTTGTTTCGCCGTAGGGGGAAATCGGTTTCGCCTTCATCGATTCAACTTTGGGCATTTCCGGGTCGTCTCCGTAAATTGCGGCGGAGCTGGAATGGACAAGCTTTTTAACTCCGTTCTCTCGCGAGGCATCGAGGAGGTTTTTTAAACCAACAATATTAATCTGGTAGGTCTCTTCCGGTTTTTCTACCGATTCGGGTACCGAAACCATAGCGGCAAGGTTAAAAACATAATCGGCCCCCTTAAGAGCCTCAAAGAGAAAGTCCCTTTCGGTAATGCTTCTCTTATAAAATTCAATTCCTTTATGGGGGGGTATATTTTTTTCGAAGCCGGTTCTTAAATTATCTATAATAACCACTTCGGCATTATTATTAACCCAGTATTCAGCAAGGTTGCTTCCTATAAATCCGGCTCCGCCGGTAATAACAACTCTCATAAGCCCAATTTTTTTAGTGTAAATATCTTTTAATTACGTGTAAAAACAAAACGGCATAAAAGAAGCAATTATATTTTATTATTTGGCAATCACTTATAAAAAAAGAAAAAATTTTACTTGCTCTAAAAGCAAATAACACGTATTTTCACCACGCATTAGAGTACAAGAGAGAGTGTGGATAACTTGTGCACAGCGGGGTTTTGTGAAACGTTTCACGGATGAAGAAAAGACAGAAATTGTTATTAAATTTTACACAGCTTTGTTCATATTTTTTATTGAATTCATTTAACTTGTTGTTTTTTAAGGGGTTAGCGTTAATCACTTAATGTTAATAATTTGTGCACAGCCCGGCTGTGAAAATTAAAATTGTTTAAAAAAAAGAGTGTTTTCTAATTTTTCTTAATTCCTAAATTGTGGATAAGTCAGAATGAGCCAGAATTTTTCAACTGTAGATACCTCCTCCGATCCTAAAATAATCTGGAAAGAATGTCTTAATATAATAAGAGAAAACGTACCTTTCCTAACTTACAATACCTGGTTTTTACCCATAAAACCGTATGAACTTGATAACTTTAACCTTAAAATCTCGGTACCTAACGATTATTTTGTAGAATGGATTGAAGAACACTTCAATACGCTTCTTAACAAGACAATCAAGCAGGTTCTGGGGGAAGAGGGAAGAATTACCTACATAATAAGTGAAGATGATGATGAGCCGATAATAAATATAACCCAGACCATTCCTGAAAAATCTCCATCCATCCAGTCGGCCGAAACTAAAGAAGAAAAATTTGAGACAAACCTTAATCCGAAATACCTTTTTGAAAATTTTATTAAGGGGGAGGGGAACCAGCTTGCCCGCGCGGCCGCATACGCGGTATCCGAAAATCCGGGACAGACTTCTTTTAACCCGCTTTTTATTTACGGCGGTGTCGGTTTGGGTAAAACCCATCTCATCCACGCCATCGGGAATAAAATTCTAGAAAAAGATCCTTCAAAAAAGGTAATTTACCTTTCCACCGATGTATTTACCGTTGAATTCGTAGAGGCAATCCAGTCCAACAGCGTAAACGACTTCTCGAACTACTATAAAAGCATGGATACTCTCATTATAGACGATATACAATTCTTAATCGGAAAGGAAAGGACACAGGATTATTTCTTCCATATATTCAATACCCTGCACCAGTCGGGGCGCCAGATAATCCTTTCCAGCGATAAACCCCCAAAAGAGCTGAAGGGGCTTAATGAAAGGCTTATATCGCGCTTCCAATGGGGTTTAACAACCGATATACAGCCGCCCGATTTTGAGACGCGTATTGCAATACTTAAAAACAAGAGCGAAACTTTCGGAATTAAGCTTACCCCCGATATTCTTGAATATATTGCCACCAATATCGTTTCGAACATAAGGGAGCTTGAGGGATGTCTTATAAAGCTTCTTGCCAACGCATCCCTTAACGGACGCAAAATTGACCTGGAGCTGGCAAGGAAGACCGTTAAAGAGATTTCATCGAGCAAGAAAATAAATATTTCCATCGATTACATTACGAAAGTAGTGTGCGAATACTTTGACCTTGACGAGAACAAGCTGCGGGAAAAGACAAGAAAGAAAGAGATTGTTGAAGCCAGGCAGATTGCAATGTACCTTTCGAAAGAACTTACCAAATCATCCCTTAAGACCATCGGCCTGCATTTCGGGGGAAGGGACCATTCCACCGTTCTTCACGCCCATAAAGCCGTTGAAACAGGGCTTAATGAGGATATAAAACTTAAAGAATGCATCAGCTCAATCAAAAATTCTCTCGAAATGGGAGCCTCCTGATATTAAAGGGTTATCCACAAACCAGTGTTGATAACCCGTTGATATTCTGTTTATCCATTGTGAATAAAACCGCGCTATTAACCACTGTGATGATAACTTTACTTATTCAAAAACTTATCAACAATAACTCTTTAAATTTTTCCTTGAATAGAGGCCGAAAAGCATCTTTTAAGGGGTTATCAACATATTCACACCCTTATTATTATTACATAGTTTTAAACTTTAAACCATTAATTAATTATTAGTGTGTTGATAATTAATCTGATTGAAACTCTGCTTAAAAATTGATATTTTGTAGGGTCAAAAAGAGGCAATTAATATGGAATTCAAAGTAAACAGCAAAGAATTAGAAAAATTATTAAACAAAATCATTCCGGCGGTTCCGTCTCGTACTCCTATGCCTATTCTAGAAAATTTCCTGTTTGAAATTAAAGACGGATCTTTGACTATTTACGCAACCGATTTAGAGATTTCACTTAAATCATCACTTAACATAGTGGCGGAAGAAAATCTCAAAATTGTTGTTCCCGCCCGCCTTCTTTACGATGTGGTTAAATCGCTTAAAGATACCACAATTCAGTTCAAAGTTAGCCCTAACGGAAAACTTAACCTTAAAACAGATGCGGGTAAATTTACACTCAGCTATCTGGATCCGGACGAATTCCCCGAAATACCGACACTTCAGGGGGATATGAATAATTTTGTGCTCAACGGAACTGAACTTAAATATGCTTTCGATAAAACATCCTTTGCAATGAGCAAAGAGGAAATGCGTCCGGCAATGATGGGCACATTGTTCGAGTTTTCGAATGACGGGCTCCGTTTTGTTACAACCGACGGACACAGACTTGTTAACCTTCTTTTCAGCAAGAAGGAATCTTCTTCAAAAGAACAGTATGTCGTTCCCGAAAGAGCCGTTTCGGTATTAAATAAAGTTTTAGACGAAAAAGATGTAAATATATATGTAAGCAAAACTCACATGTCGTTTATACTTAACGACATAGAACTTATTACCCGTCTTATATCGCAGAAATACCCCGATTACAGCAGTGTTATCCCTTACGAAAATGAAATCTCTATGAAAGTAAATACAAGGGAACTTCATGATGTAATTAAAAGAATGATGCTCTTTTCATCATCCAATACAAGAAGGGTAAAATTCACTCTTAAGAAAGACAATGTACTTATTTCAGCCGAAGACGTTGATTTAGGAGCCGCAGGGGAAGAAACAGTTGCCGCCGAATATGATGGAAACGATATGGAAATCGGATTTAATTCCGCTTATGTAAACGATGTTCTTACGCACCTTTCGCAGGAAGATGAAATTGTGTTCAAACTTCATTCTCCTACAAAGGCGGTTGTTATCAGGCCGGTTAAGGATAAAGAAAACCAGGAATTATTAATGTTGTTAATGCCGGTCCGTTTGAACAGCTAAAATGTATTTAAAAGAATTAGAGTTAATAAATTTCAGATTACATAAGAGCAGTAAAATAAATTTCTCTGATAAATTGAATTATATAGTAGGCGGAAACGGGCAGGGTAAAACAACTATTCTTGAGGCGGTTTATTTTCTCTGTACCACCAAAAACCTGCTCTCTTCTTCCGAATCGGAAATTGTGAACTTCAACGAGAATTTCTTTGAAGCTAAAGGAAAATTTAAAGAATTAACCGAAGACCTGTCCCGAGTATTGTACCAGAAAGATATAAATAAAAAATTCTTCTATCTGAATGAAAAGCAGATTTTCCGCTCCTCTTCCGTTATAGGTAAGTTTCCTATAGTTACACTTACCCAGCCGGATCATTCAATTACACAGGGGGCTCCTGCCGACAGGAGAAAATTCGTTGATATGGTAATTTCGCAAACCAGCGAGACATATCTTAAAATTCTTATAGATTACAATAAAATATTAAAGCAGAGGGCGCGTCTTTTAATTCAGATTTTCGAGACAAAAAACTATTCCCTGCTTCAGCAGCTCGATAGCTGGACCGAAACCCTGGTCGAGGCCGGATCGGAGCTTATAAGTCACCGTATTGCCTTTATAAGCGATTTTAATGACTACCTGAAGAATGCTTACAGTAAAATTCTTGAAAACGCCGAAACCCCTTATATTGAGTATCATCACCCCGAAGGCACTACGGCTGAAGAAATTAAAAAGGATTTTTACTTGAAACTTGAGGAATTGAAGGGGGAAGAGCTAAGAAGATGCTCTAACCTGGCCGGGCCCCACCGGGATGAATTCACTTTCAGGATAAACGGCCTGGAACTGAAAAAGTACGGCTCGCAGGGGCAGCATAAAACTTTTCAGATTGCCCTTAAGTTTGCGCAGTTTTTCTATATGAAGGAAAAACTTTCAAGAACTCCGGTTTTCCTTCTTGATGATGTATTCGGCGAACTCGATTCTTATAGAGCCGAAAAAATTTCCTGGTTCCTGAGGGAAGTTGGACAGGCTTTTATTACTCTTACAGATTTTACAAGATTCGAAAAACTAAACGTGGGCAGCGGAAACAGCTTATTTACCGTTAAAAACGGCTGCGTTGAATATGCGTGAGAAAATTAAAAGCGTCTTTGATGTAATTAACGAAGAAAAAGACTTTGAAAAACTGAGAAGCGCCGCAAAGAATTACGGCGTTATTGAAAGGTTCGGCGATATTTTTCCTGAACTGGCTAAAATTACTAAACCGGTTAAGGTAGATAAAAAAGTTCTTTATTTGAATGTTGAAAATTCGGTATGGCGCAGCGAATTGAATCTGCGCCGTAATCTTATAATTGAAAAAATTAATTCCTTCTTTAAAGAGGAAATTATTAAATCGGTAAAATTTATATAAAAATTTAGGTGCTAAAGTGGCAAACGGAGCAGAAACAAATTATACGGCTAAAAATATTAACGTTCTTAAAGGGCTCGAAGCGGTTAGAATGCGCCCCGCTATGTATATAGGCGATATTTCTTCGCGCGGGTTGCACCACCTCGTGTATGAGGTTGTGGATAACGCTATTGACGAAGCCCTTGCGGGATTTAACGACAGGGTTATTGTTTCTGTTAATAAGGACGGAAGCGTTACGGTTGAAGACAGGGGGCGCGGTATTCCGGTGGATATTCATCCAACCGAAAAGAAATCGGCTCTTGAAGTTGTTATGACCGTTCTTCATGCCGGCGGCAAGTTCGATAAAAACTCGTATAAAGTTTCGGGCGGCCTTCACGGCGTAGGCGTTTCGGTTGTTAACGCCCTTTCGGAATGGCTTAAGGTTGAAGTTAAAAGGGATGGCAAAATTTATTTTCAGGAATATAGAAAAGGAGCTCCCGTTGCCCCCGTTAAACAGACAGGCACCTACAAAAGCGATAGAAGCGGAAGTATAATTACATTCAAACCGGATAAGGAAATTTTCAAATCGACGAAATTCCATTTTGATACCCTTGCAGAAAGAATGCGCGAGCTGGCCTATCTTAATAAAAACGTAACAATGATTATTAGCGACGAGAACGACGGCGAAAAAGCGGAATATCATTTTAAGGGGGGTATTATTGAATTTGTTAAATACCTTGATGAAGACCGCTCGCCTATCCATAAAACAATTTATATTGAAGGGGAAAAGGAAAATACACCCGTTGAAGTAGCCTTTGAATACAGCGATTCATACAGCGAAAACCTCCATTCCTATGTAAACAACATTAACACTGTTGAAGGGGGAACTCACCTGGTCGGCTTTAGAACCGCCCTTACAAGAACGTTTAACAATTACGCATATAAAAACGGATTGATTAAAGAGAACAGCAAAATCACATTAAGCGGCGACGATTTTAAGGAAGGTTTAACGGCGGTTATATCGGTTAAGGTTATGGAGCCCCAGTTTGAGGGACAGACAAAAACCAAGCTTGGCAACAGCGAAGTTAAATCGATAGTTGAAACCATCGTTGGCGAAAAACTTTCAGAATTTTTAGAAGAGAACCCCTCGGTAGCTAAAAAGGTTATTGAAAAAAGCGTACGCGCGGCCGAAGCGCGCGAAGCGGCACGCAAAGCACGCGAACTTGTACGCCGTAAAAACGCTCTCGATTCCATGCACCTGCCGGGCAAACTGGCGGATTGCTCAATCAACGATCCGGAGCATTGCGAAATATACGTTGTGGAAGGGGATTCGGCAGGCGGCTCGGCTAAACAGGGGCGCGATAGAAGATTCCAGGCGATACTTCCGCTTAGAGGAAAAATTCTTAACGTTGAAAAAGCTAAAATTAATAAGGTTCTTGAGAATGCCGAAATTCAGGCTATAATTGCAGCTATTGGCGCCGGAATAGGGGATGACTTTGACCAGGAAAAATCGCGTTACGGAAAGATTATTCTTATGACTGATGCCGACGTTGACGGAAGCCATATTAGAACACTTCTGCTTACCTTCTTATACAGACACATGAAAGACCTTATTGCCGTAGGAAAAGTTTACATTGCACAGCCCCCCCTTTATAAAATTAAAAAGGGAAGAGAAGAATTTTATGCTTTCGATGAAGAGGAAAGAGATAAAATTTTGAAACGCTTTAAGGGAGAGGTTAAAGTTAAGGAAGTAGCCGAAGGGGAAACCATTGAAGTTGACGACGAAGGACATCCGAAAGGGGTTGTCATTTCAAGATACAAAGGTCTCGGCGAAATGAATCCCGAACAGTTGTGGAGCACTACAATGAATCCCGAAACAAGGACCATCCTGCAAGTTAATCTTGAAAGCGCCGCGGCGGCTGATAAAATTTTTGAAACCCTGATGGGGGATAATGTAGAACCCAGGAGAGAATTCATAGAGAAACACGCCAAGTACGCTAACTTGGATGTATAGCATAAATTGACCACCCCCCTTAATCCCCCCTCCTTACAAAGGAGGGGGGCACGGGGGGTGGTGAAAAAACAGAATTGTAGAATAAACATAGATTAATATGACAACAATATTCGAAAAAGTAGTACCCGTAGCATTAGAAGAAGAAATGAAATCCTCATACATCGATTACGCGATGTCGGTTATTGTAGCGCGCGCGCTTCCCGATGTAAGGGACGGTTTAAAACCGGTTCACAGAAGGGTTTTATTCGGAATGCACGAACTTGGCATGTTCCATAACAGGCCTTACAAGAAATCGGCTCGTATTGTGGGCGAGGTTCTTGGTAAATACCATCCGCACGGCGATTCCGCAGTTTACGATACAATGGTGCGAATGGTGCAGGATTTTTCACTCCGGTATCCTTTAATTGACGGGCAGGGCAACTTCGGTTCAATTGACGGCGACTCTGCGGCCGCTATGCGTTATACCGAAGCAAGGCTTGCTAAAATTGCGGATGAAATGCTTAGGGACCTCGACAAAAATACTGTCGATTTTGCCCCTAACTTCGATGATTCGCTTCAGGAGCCTACGGTTCTTCCATCCTACCTTCCCAATCTTCTTGTCAACGGTGCAAGCGGTATTGCTGTTGGTATGGCCACCAATATTCCGCCTCACAATTTAACCGAGGTGATTGACGGCCTTGTGGCATTAATCGATAATCCTAAAATTAAAGCCGAAGATATAATCAAGTTTGTTAAAGCGCCCGATTTTCCTACCGGCGGAATTATTTACGGTTACGAAGGGGCTAGGGATGCGCTTCTTACAGGCAGGGGCAGGGTTGTTATCAGGGCTAAAGCAAATATTGAAACACTTAAAAACGACCGCGAAAATATTGTAATTACCGAAATCCCTTATCAGGTTAACAAAGCATCCCTTATTGAAAAAATTGCAGAGCTTGTAAGGGAAGGAAAGCTTGAAGGTATTTCGAACATCAGGGATGAATCGGACAGGGACGGTTTAAGGGTTGTTATAGAATTGAAAAGGGACAGCCAGCCGGCGGTTATTCTTAATAACCTCTTTAAGCATACCCAGATGCAGACTACGTTCGGCGTTATTATGCTTGCGCTGGTTAACGGTGTTCCTAAAGTACTAAATATTCAGCAGATGATGCAGCATTTCCTCGACCATAGAATGGATGTTCTTATAAGAAGAACGAAGTTCGAACTGGACGCCGCCGAAAGACGCGCACATATTTTGGAAGGCTATATTATTGCCCTCGATAATATTGACGAAGTTATTGAGACAATTAAAAAATCCCGCGATGTTGAAACCGCAAAGAATAACTTGATGCGCAAATTCAAGTTAAGCGAAATTCAGGCCAAGGCTATTCTTGATATGCGCCTGCAGAGACTTACAGGCCTCGAAAGAAAGAAAATTGAAGACGAATACCGCGAGACAATTAAATTAATCGAAAAACTGAAGGGAATTCTGGACAGCGAAAAGAAAACAAATTATTAAAGAAGAATTACTTTCTCTTAAAGAAAAATATGGTGACGAAAGAAGAACAGAAATAATTAAAGACTACAAAGAATTTTCTTTAGAAGATACAATTGCCGAAGAAGATGTTGTTGTTACAATTTCGCACGGCGGTTTTATCAAGCGTTTTCCGGTAAGCGGATACCGCAAACAGGGAAGAGGCGGCAAAGGCGTTACAGGCGCGGGCACCAAGGATGAAGATTTTATTGAACATATGTTTGTTGCTTCTACGCATCATTACATTATGTTCTTTACCGATAAAGGAAAGTGCTACTGGCTTAAAGTGCACGAAATTCCCGAGGCGGGCAGGGCTTCGCGCGGAAGATCGATAATCAATCTTCTTGAAAAAGACAAAGAAGAGGAAATTACGGCTTTTGTTACCGTTAAGGAGTTTTCGGAAGATAAGTATATTGTTATGGCCACACAGCAGGGAACGATAAAGAAAACAGTTCTCTCGGCTTATTCAAACGTGCGCAAAGGGGGCATTATAGCAATCAACCTCGAAGCAGGGGATAAGCTTGTTGAAGCCAAACTGAGCGAAGGCAATAACGATTTAATTATTGGCACCAAGGAAGGCATGGCAGTGCGCTTTAACGAAAAGGACGTCCGCGATATGGGACGGACTGCAACCGGCGTGCGCGGCATTAAACTTGAAAAGAATGACCGCGTTATAGGGATGATTGTAGTTAAAAACGCCACAACCCTTCTTGTTGTAACCGAAAAAGGTTTCGGCAAACGCTCCGAAATTGAAGAATACAGGCTTACTCACCGCGGAGGCAAAGGTGTTATTACCGTTAAAACCTCCGATAAGAACGGCTCGCTTATTGCTATGAAAGAAGTTAACGATAGCGACGAGCTTGTTATTATTACTACAGGCGGTATGGTTATAAGGCAGTCTGTTTCCGAAATTAGGGTTATGGGAAGAAACACTCAAGGCGTGCGCCTTATTAGGCTTGGCGAAGGAGATGAAATTGCCGATATAGCAAGAGTAATTCCGGAAGACGACGGAGACGAATAATCCTGTTGCAGGTTAAATTTATTAAAAAGGGTGCTAAAAGCACCCTTTTTTATTTTCCGGCTCAATAATTATTAAAATGCTTTCTCTTATTAAGTAAATACAATTTCTTATTTTTACTCCTTAGTTTTCATCAATTGTCAGGATATTGAAATGCTCCAATACATTTATAATTTACCCGTAATAGTAAGAACCTCTATACTCCTTATTTTTTCGAACGTCTTTATGACATTTGCCTGGTACGGGCATTTAAAAAACTTTGCCGATAGGAAATGGTACATTGCCGCACTGGTAAGCTGGGGAATAGCACTGTTCGAATATTTAATTCAGGTCCCCGCAAACCGGATAGGATATACCGAATTATCCCTTTCACAGCTTAAAATTCTGCAGGAGGTTATTACCCTTTCCGTTTTCATTCCTTTTGCAATGATATATATGAAACAGCCATTTAAAACAGACTATATTTACGCCGGAATATGCATAATTGGGGCTGTTTATTTCATTTTCCGGTCATAATTAACCATATTTGTAAAAAAAACGGGAACAGAACAAGCCCGAAAATCGTCTTATAATTGTGTTTTTTATTAATAATCAGGGGAACAAATGAAATCCATTATTGTTTTGACCGCTGCCGCTCTTTTAATGGCGGTTAGCATGGTTCAGGTTAATGCACAGGAAAACAAAAAGCCCGGCTTCAATCTGAACAATTTAGACAAATCCGTAAGTCCTACCGTTAATTTCTACAAGTATGCAATTGGCGGATGGCTTAAGAATAATCCAATACCCGATCAGTATTCATCATGGGGAAGCTTTCAAAATCTGTATGAAGAAAATATAACGGTGCTAAAGAAAATTCTTGAAGATGCCGCCGCAAATACAAAAGCTCCCAAAGGAAGCGCCATACAGAAAGTAGGCACTTTCTACCGCCTGGGTATGGACGAAGCTAAAATTAATAAGGAAGGATATAACCCTATTAAAGAAGACCTTGCCAAAATAGATGCAATTAAAAACGGCGACGACCTGGTAAAGACCGCCGCATATTTTCATATGAACCTTGGCGCTCCTTTCTTCGGATTCGGTTCTGCCGCAGACGCAAAGAACAGCAGTTTTACCATTGCCCAGCTTACTCAGGGGGGAACAGGACTGCCTGACAGGGATTATTACCTCGGCGATGACGCGCGTTCCAAAGAAATAAGGGAAAAATATCAGGCGCATATTGCAAATATGTTCAAGCTTATTGGCGTGGATGAAGCTGCCGCAAAAAAAGATGCCGCTACCGTTTTGAGCATCGAAACAAAGCTTGCGCAGAATTCGCGCTCGCGCGTTGAATTAAGGGATCCTGAAAAGAATTATAACAAAATGAATCTCGACCAGCTTATTAAGTTGGCTCCAAATTTTAACTGGAAACTCTTCCTCAAAACAATCGGACTTCCGAATCCCGGCGGTATGGATGTATGCCAGCCTCCTTTCTTCGAAGCTTTCAGCAAGCTTATGAATGACGTTCCGGTTGCCGACTGGAAAGTATATTTAAAATGGAATCTGTTAAGCAATGCGGCTTCTTATTTAAGCCAGCCTTTTGTTGATGAACGTTTCGATTTCTTCGGTAAATATCTCAACGGCGCAAAAGTATTAACTGACAGATGGAAAAGAGTGCTTGCAGCCGAAGACGGCGCTTTAGGAGAACTTGTTGGACAGCTTTATGTTAAAAACAATTTCCCTCCCGAAGCAAAACAGCGTGCGCTTAAAATTGTTAAGAGCCTTCTTACCGCTATGGGCGAAAGAATTAAAGGTGTCGATTGGATGAGCGATGCTACAAAGAAACAGGCACTTAAAAAACTGGCCGCTTTCAATGTTAAAATCGGTTATCCCGATAAATGGATTGATTACTCGAAGCTCGACATCAAGGGGGATTCTTATTATAACAATATTGTAAGGGCAAGCCATTTTGCTTCACTTAAAAGCCTTAAGGAAATTGGCAAAAAGGTTGACCGCACAAAATGGTTTATGACACCGCAGACAGTTAATGCCTACTACGAACCCACAATGAACGAAATTGTGTTCCCAGCTGGCATTCTTCAGCCTCCTTTCTTTAATAAGGATGCAGACGACGCAATTAACTACGGAGCTATGGGCGCGGTTATTGGTCACGAAATTACACACGGATTTGACGATCAGGGAAGACAGTACGATCTTAAAGGAAATCTTAAAGACTGGTGGACAAAGAAAGACAAGGAAAAATTCACCGAAAAAACCTTGGGCTTAATTAAACAGTATAATAATTTTGTTGAAATAGATACATTCAAAGTAAACGGCGAACTTACACTCGGCGAAAACATTGCCGATTTGGGAGGCCTTACAGTTGCAATGCAGGCATTCAAGAAAACGGAACAATACAAAAAAGATGAAAAGATTGACGGATTTACTCCTATGCAGCGTTTCTACCTTGCATGGGCTCAGGTATGGAGGAACAATATTCGTCCCGAAACCGCCAAGCTTTATTTGAAAGTTGACGTTCATTCTCCTGCTGATGCACGCGTTATATTGCCATTGAAAAATCTGCCCGATTTCTTCAAGGCATTCGACGTTAAACCGGGGGATCCGATGCGTAACCCCGATAAAGACATTGTAAAAATCTGGTAATCTAATGCCGAAGCATTCCCCCCCTTATAAAGGGGGGAATTGCCCGGCGTTGATTTCAATCCTCATAATAAATAGAATAATAACTAACAGAGATGGAAAAATGTATGCTCTTGAAGTAAAAAACCTGAGCAAAACTTTCGGCGCGCTTAAAGCCGTTGATAATGCCTCCTTCACGGTTCCCGAAGGGGCAATTTTCGGACTTATTGGAAGAAACGGCGCAGGCAAAACAACCACTATCCGCATGATGATGAATATTTATCTTCCCGATAGCGGCGAGGTCCTTTTAAGGGGTGTTAAAGTTGGCCAGGAATTCAAAAACAATGTCGGCTATCTTCCCGAAGAGCGCGGGCTCTACAAAAAAATGAAAGTGCTTGAAACGCTTTTATACTTTGCCGAAATTAAGGGTAAAACCGGTAAGGCTATTGAGAAAAAAGCAGTTGAATACCTTAAACGCTTCGATTTATACGACCGCAAGCTTACCAAAGTAGAGGAACTTTCTAAAGGCAACCAGCAGAAAATCCAGTTTATTGCCACAATTCTGCACGATCCGGAATTTATTATTCTGGATGAACCATTTTCCGGGCTCGACCCGATTAATACCAATCTTCTGCGCGAAATTATAATTGAAAAAAAGAGGGAAGGAAAAGTAATTATTCTTTCAACCCACATGATGGATTTTGCAGAGAAAATGTGCGACCACCTTGCTATGATTGACCATGGCAAAGTAATCCTTCAGGGGCAGTTAAGCGAAATTAAGGCTAAATATTCGCAGAGGAACATTACAATTACTCACGAAGGGGATTTATCTTTCCTTTACGGAAATCAGATGATTGAAAAAATCTCGGATTTCGGCAATGCTACGGGAGTAAGGGTTAGGGAAGAAAAAAACACGCAGGAACTTCTTAAACTGCTTATCGATAAGGGGATTACAATTAAAAAGTTTGACGCCAACGATATTTCACTGCAGGATATTTTTATTGAGCTTGCCGGCAGGGATGACGATTCGGTTCTAAATAAGGGGGTGTCCGATGTTAAATAACAGAATTCTTGCAGTTATTAAAAGGGAATTAAGGGAAAAGCTTGCTTCGAAAGCATTTATTATAATGACCCTTTTGATGCCCATTTTAATGCTCGGCTTAGGGGGGCTCTCTTCCCTTTTTGTTCAGATGGGAAGCACTACCTACCTTACCGTTGTTACCGAAAACAAAAACCTTACCGATAATTTTAAAAGTGTAATGGACAAGTATGATTTTGTTAAGGACGGAACCTATAAAATTGATTATGAAACCATGCCCAAGGAACAGTTTAAGGATTATCTGGCTTCAATAAAAAAGAAAATACTCGATGAAAAAATAAGCGCGGTTCTTTATGTGCCCGAAACCGCGTTTAAGGATAAGAAAATTGAATATTATGCAAAGACGCCGAATTTATCCATAAGCGAAAAACTGAACCAGCCGATTAATAAGATTCTTGTTAACAGCTATTTTCAGGGTAAACTTACCCCCGAAGAGTTAAATTTCGCCAGCGGGGGAGTCGATTTTAAAGGCTATACCGTAACCGAAAAAGCGGAAGTTAAAGACCAGAGCTACGGCAATTTAATTCTTGCCTATGTCTTTATGTTCCTCCTATTCCTGGGCATGATTCAGATGGGCGCGTTTACAATGCAGTCCGTTATTGAGGAAAAGAACAACCGTATTGTTGAAATTCTTCTCTCGTCATTAAGCCCTACGGAGCTGCTGACCGGGAAGATAATAGGCTCTTCAATTACGGGGCTGATTCAGATGGCAATATGGCTTACTCCGGTAGTGCTTATTTCCAGTGGAACGCTGTTTATGCTTCCGGCACAGTTCACCATATCAATAACCACATTACAGCTTGTTTATCTTCTTATCACATTCCTCTTCGGGTTGTTGATTTTCACCGGGCTTTATGCGGTATTGGGCTCTATTTTCGATAATCCGCAGGATGCTCAGCAGGGGCAGTTCCCGGTTATGATGCTTATTATGATTCCTTACTTTCTGGCAATCAACCTGCTTCAGAACCCCACATCGCAGTTTGCGGTTATTGCATCATTTTTCCCTTTCGCAAACATAATTCTTATGCCGGTGCGTTTTGCAATAGTAGAAATACCCATGTGGCACCTGCTGGTTTCGGTTATAGTAAATATTCTAACCCTCTATTTCGTAGCTTGGTTTGCGGGTAAAATATACCGTATAGGCATTCTAAGAACAGGCACCAAGCCGAAATGGTCCGAAGTAATTAAATGGATTAAATATAAATATTGATTACTTTCGAAGAGCCGCTTTTGCGGCTCTTTTTTTTGGCCTGTTCGAAAGGGGGGCATAAGGGCTAAAACGTTTAATTGAAAATATTATTGTAAAATTTAACGCAATCTTAAATTTTAATACTTTAAATAACATCTTTTAAGTAGTATTTTTGACTGTAATATTTAACAATTTTAAGACAGACATATTTATAAAACGATAAGGTGATTCAATGGCGCGTAAAATTAATGTAAAACATCCTGTAATGGAATATCTTGCCATAGCGTTCGGCGCGGCTATAATGGCAATAGGCGTTGGCGTTTTTCTTGTGGACGCAAAAGTGGTTCCCGGAGGCGTGAGCGGGCTTGCAATGGCGTTTCACTATCTCTCGGGGAATAAACTTCCCGTAGGTATTTCTATGTGGATTCTTAACGTACCCCTGTTTATATGGGGATTGAGGGAATTAGGCAAAAATTTTGCAATGCGTACTTTTGTCGGTTTTTCGCTGAACTCCGTTTTTATTGATTTATTCCGGGGGGATATTCCGGGGCTCCGCTTTATAAGGCTGCAGGATTCTCCCGCAATTCAGGACCTTCGAAAGAACGACTTCCTTTTTCTCATTCTCATTGGTTCGGTTCTTCTGGGGCTCGGGCTCGGCATCATATTCAAATTCAAGGGCACAACCGCCGGTTCCGATATCGTTGCTTCGATTATGCATAAGCGTTTCGGAATTAAACCGGGGCAGTCTATTATGTTTACCGATTTCTTTGTAATTACATTTGCCGGAATAATAATAGGCATGAAGAACCTTTCCCCCGATAAACCGGCCCTTTCGCTTACTTTGTATGCGCTTTTCCTGCTCTTTATATCTTCTAAAATTATAGATGTTATTATAGACGGTTTCGATTACGCCAGGGCGGCACTTATCATGTCCGAAAAGAATGACGAGATTGCCGATACTATTCTTAATGATATGGGGCGCGGGGTTACCGCAGTTAAAACAAGAGGGGCATATACTAATGTTGAAAGGGAAATGGTTCTTGCGGTTGTTCCGATGAGGGAGCTTTCGCGTCTTACCGAAATTGTTAAGGAGGTGGACCCCCAGGCCTTTGTTATAATCTATAATGTTCACGAAGTTTTAGGAAGCGGCTTTAGACGAAGGATTTAAATTATGAACAGCGATAATAATAAGGGATTTATAAATCCCGGCACAATAAGGGAAATAGCCACAGGTTTTCAGAAAAGCAGAATTCTTCTTACGGCGTACGAGCTTGATATTTTTACCAATATTGAGGGGCATCTGCTTACTGCCGAAGAGATAGCCGCAAAAGTAAATGCCGACCCGCAGGCTCTGGAGCGTTTATTAAACGCTCTTACAGCTATGGGCTTTATACATAAAACTCACGGCAAGTATTATAATACCGAAGAAGCTTCCCGCTATCTGGTTAAGGGAAAACCGGAATATATGTCGGGACTTATGCACACAAACCATTTGTGGAATACATGGAGCACTTTAACGGGTGCAGTGCGCAAGGGTTCTACGGTAATTGAAAGGAATAAGGAGGCGGCCGAATCGAGGCTCGATTCCTTTATTGGCGCAATGCATTACCGTGCCGTTCCGAAGGCTAAGATTATTAATATGATGCTCGACTTTACGAACGTTAAAAGCATTCTCGATCTCGGCGGGGGCTCGGGGGCCTTCGCTATGGCGTTTATTAAAAACGATTCTAAAATGAAAGCCACACTATTTGACGTGCCCGGAGTTGTTGAAATTGCCAAAAACTATATCGGTGCCGAAAACCTTCTGGATAGGTTCGGCTTTATTAAGGGGGATTACCTTACCGACGATTACGGAAGTGGTTACGATCTTATTTATGCCTCGGCAATAATTCATATCAACTCTTTCGATGAAAATAAAAATCTCGTAAAAAAATGCTTTAACGCTCTTAACAGCGAGGGACAGCTGGTAATATCGGATTATGTGATGAATGAGGAAAGAACCGTACCGGAGGCGGGAACACTATTTGCGCTTAATATGCTTGTGGGCACAAAAGCCGGCAATACATATACACAGAAAGAAATTTATTCATGGCTTGGCGATGCCGGTTTTGCCCCTCCGCAGACAAAGAATACTTCTTTCGGCCCGGCCCTTGTAATTGCAAAAAAACCGTGAGGCAAAAATGAAAACAGCATGGGATCCGGTAACTAAATTTTTTATATCGGTAATAGGAATGGTTGTAATACTGCTTGTGTTAAGGGAACTGCAGTTTATATTTATTCCATTCTCAATCGCTTATTTCCTCTTTTTCGTTTTCGAGCCGGTAAACCTCTTCCTTCAGAAAAAGAAAATTCCTCATACGGCGGCAGTTATTATCGATCTGTTATTAATGATTTTAATTCTTTACGGAACATCCCACGTATTCATTGCTTCTTTCGAAAAAATGAGCAGCCAGTTTCCCCAATACGGAGAAAAGATTAATCTGCTGGTCCGTTCAGCCGCGGTATCGCTTAATATTACCGATCCTTCAATTGCAAGTTTTGACCTCAACTCGTTTCTTTCAAAAATAGATTACTCCGTTATTGCCGGCGGTGTGTTTTCTTCCACAGTCTCGTTTTTCTCAACCTCATTTCTGGTACTCTTCTTTTTTATCTTCATAAGCGGCGGGCACGATAAAATATTCGAAGCGGTTAAGGACCGATATGTAGAAAAAAATATTATCCTTTCTCTCGGCGGACAGGATGATACTACGATTTCAAAAACAGAAGAAATTGAAAAAATTAAAGCCGACCGGGGGCTTAGGATTGAGAAAACTTTTAAAGACATTACCGGACAGGTTCAGGAATATATTGCAACAAAGTTTCTAATAAATCTGATAAGCGGAATAATTTTTACCATTATCCTGTTTCTGTTCGGAGTTGATTATGCCGTTGTATGGGGGGCGTTCAGTTTCCTTTTTAATTTTATTCCCAACATAGGTTCAATCTTTTCGGTGGTATTACCTTCCCTCATGTCCCTAATCCAGTACGGCTCTTTTGGTTATACCGGAATAATTCTTCTGACTATGATAGTTGTTCAAAACCTTATAGGTAATGTTGTAGAGCCGAAAATATTCGGCAACCGTCTCGGCCTTAACCCGATAGTCATTCTTATTTCACTCCTTCTGTGGGGCTACATCTGGGGAATTATAGGAATGTTCATCTCGGTTCCACTTACGGCAATTATTAAAATTATAGTTTCCAGCTCAAATTCTAAAAACATGCAGTTTTTCAGCAGACTAATGAGCAGTTAGTTATAACTGAGCCGGTTGAAATTTAAAGCATATTTTTATTCCTCAACACATAAAATTGGCGGTTTCTATTTAATATTGCGTATAATCTGTCCGATAATAAAAGGTAATAAAATATTTCTGCATTATTGTTTAGGGAAGAGGTAACAAGTTGGGCTCTATTATTAGCCGCGGGCATAAAAACACCGGAGAGAACGAAAAGAAAATCCTTTCTGTAATTGATAATCTTTCTGAAATCATTTTTCAATCGGATAATAAAGGAATACTTACCTACTTAAATCCATCGTGGGAAAGAATAACCGGATTCGGAATAGACGAATCGATAGGGAAAAGCGTCGGAGCATTATTTAAAGAGGAAGACTCCAAAATATTCGATGAAT
>DAHYUM010000149.1 GCA_027398005.1 bacterium | reverse complement strand
CTTCTTCCATTCCTTTTTTTGCTTCCTCATAAGCCGCTTCAAGAAATTTATCCTGCATATAACTCCCCTTTAATTAATAATTTAAATTGATTCTGCCTATGAATTAGCGTTTTTTCCGGGTAAAATTCAATAGGCGTGTATAATAATTATCCGTTGGCATTTAGAGTTGTGTTTATTGAATAATTATGCTGTATATAGCGGGCTGAAAGGACCGGAGGCAGTTTTAACTGCCCCCTGTAAATTTATTCTTCAAGCATTCCGGCAGTATCAGTTCCCTCTGTAAGCATGAACTGATCGTTCAACTGGCGGAGACGGTCGGTAAGTTCTTTAAAGTTTTCAACATTCTGGACAATCAGGTTCATACCGCCGGCGGTTTCCTGCGAAAGGTTATTTATTTTTTCAATGTTCTTCGAAAGGCGGGAACTTACCTCGGACTGCTGTTTATTAGCCGTAGCAATCTGCGCAACCTTTTCGGTAACAAGATTAGATATTTCAACAATCTCTTTAAGTGCGGCGCCTGCTCTATCGGCAAGTTCAATACCCTGCGCGGTTTCCTTTCTGCCTTCCTCCATAGAATTAACCGCTTCCGAAGTATCTTTCTGAATCTTTGTAATCATAGAGGCAATTTCTTTAGTAGCCTTTGTTGTCCTTTCGGCAAGTTTTCTTACTTCATCGGCAACAACTGCAAAACCGCGTCCCTGTTCGCCGGCGCGCGCGGCTTCAATTGCGGCGTTAAGTGCAAGCAGGTTTGTCTGGTCTGCAATATCGTTAATAACGCTTACAATCTCTCCAATTTCCTGGCTCGATTGCCCGAGCGCCTGAACAACAAAAGCGGAACGGTTTACTTTATCGGCAATGCTTCTCATTCCTTCAATAGTCTTATTAACCACGCGCCCCCCTTCATTAGCCGATACTTTTGCCTTCTCGGCAGTTTCAGCCATAAGGCTTGCGTTTTCAGAGGTTTCCTGAATAGTACCGGTCATATCGTCAATTGCGAATGCAACCTCCATAGTCTGGGTAGTCTGCATTTCCAATACGCTCGAAATTTCATCGGTATGTTTTGTAATCTGCATTGCGGCTTCGGCATGCGAATTTACCGTTGAAGAAACCTGTTTAAGCACCTCATCCAGATTATCAATTGCGGCATTGAGTGTTTTCTTAAGCTTAGCGTGGTCTCCCTTATATTCTCCCTGCATTCTGGCGGTAAGGTCCCTTGCGGCCAAAAGCTCTAAAGTTTTGGATGCGTCGTTAATTGGTCCTATTACTGTATTAAGTGTTTCGTTAATTCCATCCACAATTTTCCTGAAATCCCCTTCATGTTTCGAGGCATCGGCCCTTACGTCAAGTTTCCCTTCGGTAGCCGCTTCTGAAAGATCGTGAATGTCATTTACAAGAAAGCTTACTTTATCCTTCATAGTCTGCATTGCAATGCCAAGCTGGTCGAAATCGGAAATAATCTCCACATTTACGTCAAGGTTGCCTCTGGCAACTTCTTTGGCAACCTCAACTTTTCTTTTTAATCCTTCCATCATAACAAAGAATGCATCGGCAAGTTCGCTTATTTCATCCCCCGACTCGATAGAGAAATTAAACGCGAGGTCGCCGGTTCTTGTTTTCTCCTTTATCACTTCGGTAAGTATTAAAACCGGTTTTGCTATAGCCCGCGCAATAAGATAAATGGCCAGCGATATTACCAGAAGGCTTAAAATAAAGATAATTGCCGATTTTGTATAAAGATCCGAAAGAGGGGCTTCAACTTCGCTTTTGGCAACGCTCAGCACAAGCATCAGGTTCAGGGTAGGCACTTTATCGTAGAAGAGAATCCTTTTTTCTCCGTCAACAACAGCGCTTCCGCTGCCTGCTTCCCCTTTAAGAATATTCTTTACAACCTGTTCATAATTTTCATACTTGTTTCCGTCATCCTTTATATCGGTAAGTTTAGCTTTTAAAATTTTGGTTGAATCGGGGTCGTAGAGAACTGTTCCGTCCCTGTCTATAAGCTGGATCTTTCCTGTTTCAAAGGATTTAAGAGACGCAATAAAATCGGTAAGCCCTTTCATGCTTAGGTCTGTGCCGCCAATGCCAAGCAGGCTTCCGTCGCTATCGTAAATTGGAATTCTAGAATTAAGCGCAATAAGCTTTGTAATAAAATCGGGGGAAATATCCCACGAGGGCCCATTTGCCTCTTTTGCCTTAACATACCAGGGGCGGCGGGTAACGCTGTAGGATTGGTCTGCCGGGTAAGGATCCTGCGAATAATACATGTCGGTTTTTTCGGATGAAATGAAAACAGATTTAATCTGCCCGTCATTTTTTACAATACTGCCGAAATAATCTTGAATTTTTGCGAACACAGGGTCTTTCTCTTTATCGGCGTATCTAACCTTGTTTGTTTTAAGCCATTCTTTAATCATAGGCGCGTTGCAGGCAGTCCACCCTATTCTTTCCTTTTCCTTGGCAAATTTTTCCAGAGTAAGTACCGTTTCCTTAAGTTTGCCCTGTGCTTTATCTGTAGAGCTGGTTTCTATAATATTTCTTGAAAAATTGGAATAGACGAAGAAGATAATAATGAAAATTACAATGTTGATTGCCAGCGTTGAAATGAGAATCTTGTTCCTGATATTGACTTTTTTAATCACGGCTCTACCTGTGGCTGTTAACAATAATCTTTAAGTTTAATTAACACTCGACCCCTGAAAGGTCTATAAATACCTATTAATTATCGGTTAAATTGATAAAATTTTAAATTATTCTGAAAGGTGTAAAAAATTTTTACAATTCGGAGGGATTTGTACCTTTTTCTTCTTTATTCTGGTTTTGAGGCTCACCTTTAGGCAGACGGTTGAATTTTTTAAGCGAATCCTTTAGCAGGAATTCAATTTGGGAATTGATGCTTCTCAAATCATCAGCCGCCCACTTTTCGAGGGCGGCATAAATGTTTTCGTCTATTCTAAGGAGAAACTTCTTTTTTTCAGCCACAAAATGCCTTCCTTTCTCAAACCGCCGCCGCGCTATTCCTTTTTATGCGCGCTTTAATTAATAAAAAAGCGGCGGCGCAAATTAAAAATTGTTCCTTATAATTATCAAGTATTCCGGCCGATTCGAACACGGCGTTCTTAATTGTGTAGCGGAAACCCCGTTTAACTTTTATTGTGCAGAACAGCAAATCGTTTTCCCCTGTCATCTCAAAATCGTATTTGAAAAACGAATTCTGCTTTAGAATAAACTTGCTACCTGTCTTTGCGTCTTCTATAACCATCTTTTTGAAGGGGAGAATTCTTGCGTAAAGGAATACTTCACCGGCCTGGCGGAATTCAAATTTATCCCCCCAGAAACCGGAGCGCACAAAATCGAATCCTGTATTCCCCTTTGTAACGGCCGATATATTATTCCTGAAAAAACCTTCGAACTTGATTGTGCCGAAATCCTTTTCATCCTTAACCGCTTCAACCGTTCTGGAATCGCGTGTAGTGAATTTGATTACAGCCATCAGTTTTTTCTCCTTATATCATTTCCGCCTGTCTGCATAACTGGGCATTCCTTAATTTTACTGATACAATGTTCCGGTGTTTATTACCGGCTGAGCCGAGGTTTCGGATACCAGTGCAACCATAAGATTATTCACCATTGTAGCTTTCTTGTCCTCATCCAGCACAACAATATGCTGTTCGCTAAGCTGGCGCAATGCCTGGTCAACCATTCCAACTGCCCCTTCAACAATTTTGGTACGGGCGGCAACAACAGCCTGTGCCTGCTGGCGGCGCAGCATTGCCTGTGCAATTTCTGGCGCGTACGCTAAATGGCTTAATCTCGATTCGAGTACTTCTACCCCCGCAATTTCTAGACGGGTCTGCAGCATTTTCTTAAGTTCTTCCGAAATTTCCTGCTGATTGCCCCTTAGCGATTTTTCATTATCGGAAGAATCGTACGCGTATTCCGATGAAAGCTGGCGTATTGCCGTCTCGCTCTGAATGGCTACGAATCCGCTGTAGTTCTGAACATCAAATAGGGCCCTGGCCGAATCGACTACGCGCCATACAATTACCGCCGCTATCTCAATAGGGTTACCGTGCAGGTCGTTTACTTTAATCTTTTCGCTGTTGAAATTGTTAATGCGTAATGAGACTTTTTTCTTTTCCGTAAATGGATTAACCCACCAGTAGCCGGCATCCCTTATTGTGCCGCTGTATTTTCCGAAAAGTATTAATACGCGCGAATCATTTGGCTGTACTATGCTGAACCCCGCCATCAGAATAAAAATTACTATCATTACAGGTATAAAGAATGCCAGCACTAAAGGATTATCCGCAAGTATCCCCTCTACAAGTATGTAAATGTTAACCGCCAGTACAACAAGAATGAGGAATAAGAATAAAAAACCGTTCATTTTTTTTGCTGATTTTTCTGCAATTGCTTCCATTTGTATCACTCCTTCTGTTTAAGCTATCACAATGATATCATATTGATAGCTCATTGTCAAGAGGGGGATTAGAAATTTGGATGTTTTGTCTTTATTTCTTGGCGATCAAAGCTAAAATGCCGCCACTACGTGGCTGGAATGTTTCGGCACAAATTTATTGCCTTTATTAAGAATGCTTTAAATCATGTTTGGGAACTCATCCCCCGTCCCCTTCTCTTGAAGCAAGAGAAGGGGTGCCGGCTAAATCTTTTTATTACACAAATCTATTGCGGCGGGGTTGAGTTTAAATGCCGCCACTACGTGGCTGATTGTGCCATAATAAAGGAATTGCCCATTTATTAAGGGTAATTACTCTAAATTATAGACTTGCCAGCGGCAGAGCCGCGGAACCTTTGTAGAAAAAAGATTGCAAATCTATATCATAGCCCCAGAGGGGCGGCACCTAAATCCCCTGATAATGAAGAAGGCCGGTGGACAATGGGCTATCCTACCGGCCTTTAGTTGGTTAATTTGATGGGATAATTTTTTATTTAATCAATTGTAGCTTTGTGCTCATAACTTTATTGCCTGCGTGTATCCGGGCGATATATATTCCCGAAGGTAAGTTACTTGCATTGAAATTCACTTGATGAACTCCTGCAGATTGTCCTTCATCTACCAGGCTTGCTACTTCCTGTGAAAGAAGATTATATACCTTTAATGTTACATGGCCTGCTTCTGGCAACGAATAACGGATTACTGTTGTAGGATTAAAAGGATTTGGATAGGACCCAAGAGAGTATTCGGTTGGAACAACAGATACTTTTTGCTGAGCATCTTTTGGTCCATTTATTACTGATTGCCGCCCACCAAATTGCATTTGGAAATAGGGGTCAGCATCCATTGTGTAATTTGTCCCATCTGGCAGGCTTCCAGAATAAACAGCCCTTACATCGTAATATATTCGGCTTTCGGGACCAAGGTTCTCCGTTACTGTATAATCGTTATCCATAAAAGTTGTAGTTCCCCTGCTCACGGTTGCCAAAAGTGTTGCTGTCGATTCAGAATTTAATCTGCGGTATATTTTATAACTACCTACATTCGCGTTAGGGTGTTCGCTCCAATAAAGGGTTATCGGGTCCCCAATTGTAGAATTGAAATATAAGTTTCTATAATCGTTAGTTGGCTTTAATTTAAAATATGCTTCTTCCCCTGAACTTGAATAAAGAACAGATTTAGGATTGCTGGTAGAATTATCACTCCATTTTGCAAAAATAGCATAAAGGCTGGTTCCGCCCGTTTGGTCAGGGACATAAACAGAGCTACTATTTTGATCGATTATGCCTGCAGAAGCGGGGAAATTAGTATTTGAATTATCAATCGTGACATATCCACCCGAAATATTGGAAGTAATTGTTACGATATACAGTTTTTTCAAATATGCTGTACAAGTCCCAGTAAGAGCGTCACTTGCTATGGTATAAGATGTTTGTTGAGAATAATCATCGTTTGTATAATTTCCTAATGATTCATGCCATTTGCTTTTATTGGTGGCCCCAGAATTCCAAACATAAGTATCAGCCCCAATAGCCTGCGAATTCAATGCTTCTAACGAAACATCAGTACTGGGAGCTTGCTTAACAACATAACCACTGTTTTTCTCGTCAGAATTTACAATCACTTTGCCACCATTCGGAGAATTCACTATAGTGTGTTGTGACCAAATGTCATAAGTTATTTTAATAGTAATGTTATTAAAATAAATAATTGGCGCTGTAGAATATTCATTAGCAACTTTTACCGAGAAATACACCGAAATTGAATTGTCTATAGCAGCATTTAATTCCGAGATTAGCGAGCTTGATGCTGATATGGTTGTAGATGAAGAATTAGGTTGACCGCTTGCCAGTAAGTCTGACCAGTTTTCTGTTGTGTTCCATTTATCCTCATAAGTACTTGGTGAATTATAACTGCTTAAAGTAAGCATTTCAAAGCTATGGTATGGATCTGTTTGGGAAGTGGAATATATCAACTGTACTCCAGTAACATGGTATGACTTTATGTTATTGGGAACATTAATCTTCCAAACGGTTCTACTGGCAAGTGTAGATGATCCTCCACAGTCAGTAGTACCGGACTGATATGTTGGCGGCGTTCCATTTGTTTTTCCAACGCTATAAACTCGGGAGCAGGATAGATTTAATGTCTGTGCGCTTATCTGATACACAGAAAAGAATAATAAAAGGAGTGCAATTAAATGTTTTTTCATATTAACACCTGTTGATTATTTATAAAATATTTGTTTATTTAAAATAATAGCCTGCAGATTTCTTTTAGAAATCATTAAGGGCGCTGACCTTTATAGGGCTATTTTAAAGGGTATAATGTTGGCGCATTATACCCTATTTTTTTAGCTTCAC
>DAHYUM010000148.1 GCA_027398005.1 bacterium | reverse complement strand
TAACGGTTAAAAAGCGCGTTATCGAACTTAACTGCATCCGGTTTCCTTTCATACCCCAGAGGATGCGCCCTTTCGGTATCGTATTTAAATTCCTTCCACACCATCGGTTTCCGGCAGTCGGGGTCGTCACCGCCCCACATTCCCGCTTCGTCGCCGTAATAAATCTGCGGGGCCCCCGGCAGTGTAAACTGCACGGCGGCAATCATTTCCTGCCTTACCTTTTCAACTGCATTCGGCTTGCGGACGTCAAAATTCTTATTCTGCGAACTGTTTCCCCCATGGTCATACAATATATCTGGATTTACAAGCTGCGAAGCAATCCTTTCCACATCGTGACTGTCCAGAAGGTTCATCATTACATAAATATTTTCTTTGGGATACTGTTTATAAAGTATATTCAGGCTGTCTGCAAAGCCGCGGGCATCTATGGGCTCTTTTTTATTGACTGCAAAGTCTTTCAAATCACGCGCAAAACGGTAATTCATAACCGCGTCAAATTCATCCCCTTTAAGCCATGGTGTTGCAACCATCATTTTATAATGCTGCCAGTCGTCCCACCATATTTCGCCTACAATATATGCATCGGGGTTAATTCCCTTAACCCATTTTCTAAAATCCTTCCAGAAATTATGGTTAACCATTTCGGCAACGTCAAGCCGCCAGCCGTCTATACCGTCTTCGGGGTTTCCGTCTCCGTTAGGGTCCATCCATCTTTTAACTATATCGTGTATATGCTCCCTAGGCCCTTTAACCAGGCCGTTTGCATCTTCCCTAATTTCGGGCAGGTCTTTTACACCAAGCCAGCCTTCATAATCGAATTTAGTTCCTGCCGCCGGGTCATCCCACGATTTAATAGTGTACCAATCCTTATACCTGGAATTTTTCTGGTTCTTAACAATATCCTGAAAAGCCCAGAAAGTAGTGCCGGTATGATTAAACACCCCGTCAATAATAATTTTCATTCCTCTCTTATGGCATTCCTTAATCAGTTTAAGAAAAAGCTTGTCGGCCGTAGTCCACTGCCAGGTGGCCGGGTTGCCCGGGTCTTCCTTTGCCCATATTTCTCTATCCTTTGCTGGGTCGGGACCAAAATTATTATCAATATGATGGTACATAGTAGCATCATATTTATGCGAAGAGGGGGATTCGAAAACAGGATTAAGATAAATAGCTGTAATGCCCAGTTTCTTAAGGTAATCCAGTTTATCAATAATACCCTGAATATCGCCGCCGTATCTTCTAACCCCCGCATTCCAGTAAAAATCCTTTCCGGTTTTAACTTCCCATGGCTGAAGTTTAAACCAGTCGCTTGTCCATGGATGCACCTGCCACCCTTCGGGCACAAAGTAGGGCCAGGCTCCTTTCATATCTTCCGGGGCGGGGTCATTCTTTTTATCGCCGTTATAAAAACGTTCCGGGAATATCTGGTACCAGACCGCTTTTTTTGCCCATTGGGGCACACCGGTTACCTGCGCGGCGCAATTTATAGTTAACACCGCCAGCAGTACAAATAATATTTTGATTTTTTTCATAATGCCATCTGCTAATTTATTTTATAAGAATCATTTTTTTAACTGCCGTAAATCTGCCCGCCTGCAGACGGTAGAAATAAATTCCGCTTGAAAGCTGTCTGCCGGCGCCCGAGAATGCAGCGCTGTGCGCTCCGGCTTCCTGATATTCATTTACAAGAGAAGCCACCTCGCGCCCCAGAAGGTCGTAAACCTTTAATACAACCTGCCCTGCCTGTGCAAGCTGATATTTAATTACAGTACTTGGGTTGAAAGGATTAGGATAATTCTGGCTTAAGGAATAACTTTTAGTGAGTTCATTCAAATCCTCTACCCCGGTTACAACATCGGTGCGCGGAATATACTGCGTGGTATAAAGCCTGAATTCCCCCGGCTGGAAAGTTAATGTGGGGTTTGTGCTTCCTACGGTTAAGGTTTCTCCGGTAAAGAATTCGTACCAGGTACCCTGACTTGGGAAATTTGCCGTAAAAGTCTGGGGAACAACATCAAAGTTACCCATAGCCGCCGCATTCATTGTTGCGTCGGTAATATAAAGGCTTTTAACAGGGAACGAACCGTTAAGCGTAAAATTACTGCTTGAAAACGCAGGGTAATCTTTTTTAAGCTTAATAAGTGAAGCGAAAGTATTATAGACTTTTCTTCTTTCGCCGCTGTATAAATAATAATCCCATCTTACAGGTTTATCGGCAAGCCTTCCGCCGTAATCGATAGAATAATCGTACCCTATTTCGCCGAACTGCCAAATCATTTTGGGGCCCGGCACAAGAATGAAAAGATTTGCCGCAAGCTTAATTCTGTCGAGTGCTGTTGAAAGATCCCTTATATTGTATGTTCCGCTTGAATATCCGCTGTTTAGATTATTATACATAAGTCTTTCTTCATCGTGGCTTTCCATATACCCAACAAGATTTGGAAGAGTCCAACCTCTTTGTTTGTAGGATATATCGTTAATATTTGAATTGCTCACATAACCTTTAGCCGCATTGCTGTAGCTTGAATTTAAATTTCCCCAAAGCATCAATCCGTTAATTGAAAGCTCCATTTCCTCGCTGTTGGCGGTAAAATGTTCAAGTATAACATAAGCGCCGGGGGAAACATCCCAAATTTTTCTTGCTATCCTTTCCAGAATTGCGATTCTGGATGCGTCGTATGCGGTTCCGTCGCCGGGGGTATTTGTAAATCCTTTGCTGAAATCGAACCGGAATCCGTCCATTTTATACTCGGTTAGCCAGAAAGATGTAACCCGGTCAACAAAGTATTTAGTATCCTTGCTTGCATGGTTAAAATCGTTCCCCCATGAATAGGAAGTGTTGGGAGAAGTAACATTAAACCATGGGTTATCGGCAGCGGGACGGTTATTAACGCTATCCCAGTATAACTGTGCCATGGAATTGGAATTATAAGCATGGTTAAGAACAATATCCTGAATAACGGCAATACCGTTTTTATGGCATTCGTCAATTAATGCCTTAAGGTCGTTTTTGGTGCCGTAATATTTATCGGGGGCAAAATAGGTTGTAGGGTTATATCCCCAGCTGTCGTTCCCTTCAAATTCCGTTATGGGCATTAATTCAATTGCGTTAACACCAAGTTTCTTAAGATAGCTCAGCGTATCTTTAATTGTCTGGTACCAGTGCGTGCTTACAAAATCGCGCACAAGAAGTTCGTATATAACAAGTTTTTCCCTGGCGGGACGCGTAAACTGCGCAACCTGCCATTGATACGCCGGCTGGCCTGTCTGCAGTACCGATACAAGTCCGCTTGTTTTGCCTGCAGGGTAGGCCTTAAGGTTGGGGTAAACTGCCGCCGGTATATATTTATCGTTATCTCCGTCAAGAATCTTTTCGGTATAGGGGTCATAAATCCTGAGGTTCCCGTCAACAAGAAACTGGTAGGCATATTCCTTTCCGCTTTCGAGGTTACTAATAGTTTTCCACCATATAACGCTGTCGGTCTTAGGTTCGTACCGGTTCATAAAATAAGCAGTATCCACTTTCCAGTCGCTGCTGCCGAATTCCCCCACCGCATATACAAAATTCTTTTTAGGCGCGTAAAAAGCGAGTGTCACTTTTGTAGGGTCGCTGCCGTAATTAATGCCAATCTGCGTGCCTGCCGGCGGGTTTGCAATTTTAACGGCCGGGTTGCGCATTATAGAAAACTGTACAGTATCTTTTCTGCTTGCGGCATCAACAGCAATAATTTGTACATTAGTTAATCCTATAGGATAACTGTTAACAACATAAGGATATGCAATTGAAGTAGATATAGTTTGTGTTTTTTGTACACCATTAATAAACAGAGTTATTGTTGCTTCCTCTGTGGTAGTAGCCGATATATTGAATGTTGAACCGGATTGAGCAAAATAGGGAGAGCGGGCAGGATCGCCAAAATCGCTGTTTACTGTTGGTGAATTCAATATAATTGAAATACCCGACGCAAATATTGGGGCAAAAATATCTTTACCTCCTACATCCCTTCCGGTACGGCTTCCTGTTGCATCCCTGAACACAAAAGCCAGCTTCAATATATGTTCATTATCAGGTATGGCTCCATGATTTTCATGATTGCCGCTATAATAGGTTCTTGGATTACCAATTACCAAATGATAATGGTCTGTCGAATCGCGCACTAATTTAATATCGGAATAATTTGTTGCCCATGGAGCCATAACATATCTCCAATCGGAATTGCTTGTACTCAAATTTGTTATCACTCCGGTATGGGCATAAACATCTCCGGTAAAACCTTTTAAACCGGCATCACCTTTAGTCGCATCAAAATAAACTATTATAGAATCAGTTTCGGTTGGATACTGCGGTGTGGTTGTAACAACAGTCTGCGCTTCAACATTCAGATAAAGAAGCAGAATTATGAGAGTAAGTAAATGCTTCATAGCGGGCCTATGCGATATTATGAAATGGTGTTTTTTAATGCTTATAATTTATGCAGTAAGAGGGTTTCAAACAAGGGAAATATTTAGGCAAATTATGCCGAAAAACCTTATTTTTATTATACATTTTGCAGGTTGAAACATTCGTAAAAGGGCAATAAATATGCGCAGAATATTAATAATTTTATTCCTCTCAGCCGTCACAATTTTCCCACAGAATTTAACAGTCAATAAGATAGAACCGGCCAACTGGTGGCCCGGAATGAAACTGAATAAAATTCAACTTATGGTGTACGGAAAGAACCTATCTGATTTCAAAGTTACCTCCAATACCCGCTATATTAAAACCGGGAAAATCCATTTCTTAAAAAACAGCGACTACTCATTTGTAGATGTAACTATTACTCCCGATGCCCGGCCGGGGGATTATAAATTGAATTTTACACGCAAAGGAGAAACAGTTAGCGCTAACTTTCCATTATTAAAGAGAAACAGAGACAAAAATGAACACATCGGTTTCAACAGGGATGATGTTATTTACCTTATAATGCCCGACAGGTTTGCAGACGGTAACAAAGAGAACAACACAATTGAAGGAATGATAAACGACTACCGTCCGGGGGACCCGCTTTCGAGACACGGTGGGGATATCGAGGGAATTATAAACCACCTCAATTATTTTACCGACCTTGGAGTTACAGCTTTATGGCTTACCCCCGTTATTGAGAACAATAAACAGGTTAGCTACCACGGCTATGCCGCAACCGACCTTTATATGGTGGATAGGAGGCTGGGAACTAATGAACTTTACAAGCAATTTGTTGAAAAAGCGCATGCTAAAGGGTTAAAGGTAATTTACGACCATGTGAGCAATCATATAGGCACAAACCATTACTGGCTTAAAGACCTTCCTATGGCCGACTGGCTGAACGGCACACTTGAAAACCATTTAAGCACCTGGCACGATAAAATGATTGACGTTGACATCCACGGCATTGACGTTACAAACGAACACCTGCGTAAAGGATGGTTTGTAAATGATATGGCCGACCTGAACCAGCAGAATGTTTATGTGAAAAATTATCTAATCCAAAATACAATATGGTGGATTGAGTATGCGGGAATTGACGGAATAAGGGAAGATACTTATCCATACCCGGACCAGAAATTTCTTGCCGACTGGGCGAAGGCAATTATGGCCGAATATCCACGCTTCAATATAGTGGGTGAAGTGTGGACAGCCGAGACATCATTCCTCGCCTCGTTCCAGCGCAATTCCAAGCTGAACAGGGTAATTAACAAGTTCAATACAAACCTTCCGGCGGTAACCGATTTCGGAATACAGAAAGCTTATGCCGATTTTCTTGAAGGGAAAGAGGGTATTTATAAAATATATGAAACAGTAACTAAGGATTTTCTATTCCCCGACCCAGATAATATTTTAACCTTTGCCGATAACCACGACCTGCCGAGAATGATGCTTCTTGCAAAGGATAACTGGGATAAGGTAAAACTGGTTCTAACCCATTTACTAACGGCGCGCGGAGTGCCCGAAATTTTTTACGGAACAGAAATTGGGATGGCCGGCGGATGGGACGACGGTTTGAAGAGGACCGATTTCCCAGGCGGTTTTGAAGGAAGCAAAACAAACGCATTTACCCGGGAAGGAAGAAGCGAAAAGGAAAACGCGCTTTTCGATTTTACAAAGAAACTTATAAGCTTAAGAAAACAGTATCCATCCCTTGCTGAAGGGGAATTGAAACATCTCCCTCCGGTTGATAATGTGTACGCGTATTACAAAAAAGGAAAAGGACCCCTAATGCTTGTTGTGCTTAACGGAAACGACAAGGAAGCGGGAATGGATATGAGCATGATAGAGAGTTTATGCGGAAAGAATATTAAGCTATACGATGTAATTAACAACGCAGAAGCGGCGGCAGAAAACGGGAAACTGGTTCTTAAGCCATACAGCGGCAACATATTCAGGGTAAATAACTGATAGAATTATAAAGATTGAGGTTATTTAATGCCGCGGCTTTTGGCCTGCGGCATTAAAACGCATTACCCCCGTTCTTGCAAAGCAATTTACTCCCCTTACGTAACGGAATTAATAGCAACGGAGCATAAATGATCGCGATTCAGAAAAAACTAACCAACACATTTTACGCGCTGCTCAGTCTGCCTGCAACGGCAATGGGTTTCGCCCTTTCAATACAGATTTCGGCATTGAGCTGGATTCTTACAACAAAGTACAATCTCAATATTTCAGACGTAGGCATTGTATGGGCTTCGGGGCCTATTGCGGGAATACTGGGACAGGTAATAATAGGCATAATAAGCGATAAGGTGTGGCTTTGGAACGGAAGGAGAAGGCCATTCATATTAATCGGCGGGCTCCTATCATCCCTAATGCTGTTGGCGCTTC
>DAHYUM010000147.1 GCA_027398005.1 bacterium | reverse complement strand
TGTACAGAATTGCGCGTATGTGTCCGACACAAGACACTGCGTCCATCTAATATTATGATCTTATTAAATCATAAAACCGGGGTGCTATTATTTTTTTACGAACCTTTCGGCAAGTTTTTTAACCACAATTTCAGGTACAAAATCGGATACATCCCCCTGAAACTGAGCCAGGTTGCGTACAATGGTAGAATTTAGATAGGTGAATTTTTCGTGAGGCATAAGAAAGATTGTGGTAAGTTCCCCGTCAAGCTTGCGGTTCATTAAAGCCATCTGGAATTCATATTCAAAATCGCTCACGGCGCGGAGCCCTCGTATAATTCCCACAGCGCCAACTTCCCGCGCATGCTCTACTACAAGTCCGTTAAACGAATCCACTTCAACACGGTCATATTCTTTCAGGCTTTCTTTAAGCATATCTACCCTTTCTTCAACCGAAAAGAGAGACGTTTTACCCGGATTTTTGGCAACCGTAACAATTACCCTGTCAAACAATTCCACCGAGCGCTTAATAATATCGATATGTCCGAATGTAACAGGATCGAATGTACCGGGATATATAACTTTTTTCATAGTAGATTCTCATTGTTTTACAAAAAATATGAAAAATAGCGTTCCCGTTGAAATATTTTTTTCTACCCCCTCTCCTAACCGCGGAAATGAACGAAATGGAATAAATATTGGTTATATCCATAAAAAAGAGGCAAAATGGAATTTTACGAAATAGTTGTAGCCTTCCATGTAATTTTTTCCGGAATTTGGCTGGCAGGTTTTATAACAGATTATATTTTCAGAAAAAAAATGTTTTACCGGAAGGACCTTATTCCGGTATATTTAACTTTTTCTAATTTTACCGGAATGGTGGCATCTACCGGTATTTTATTAACCGGCATCTACCTGGTTTCGGCAAGCGGTAATTATCATTTCTTCCAGATGGATGGGAACCACTGGCTTACAACCAAACAGATAATATTTGTTGTACTGCTCGTTCTCATTTTTACAGGCATTATTCCGGCGGCTAAAAAGGTTAAAAATTCGCTTGACGACGGAAGCGGCGATGTATCCGAAAAGACTTCATTATTGCTTAAAAAACTTTTAAAGTTCACTGCAATAATGAACATTCTTGTCCTAATTAATTTTATTCTCGCATTAATCAGGTAATTTTTACCAGCCGATAAATATGCACTTTTATTCTTTTTTTCTATCTTTATAGAAATAATAAATTAGATTGATGAAAAGAATCCTGATTTTAGGCTCAACCGGCTCAATTGGAGTAAATGCGCTTACCGTAGTGCGCGAATTCCGTGATGAATTTGAAATTACCGGGCTTACCGCAAACGGAAATATTGAACTGCTCCGGGAGCAGATGAAAGAATTTGCCCCCCCTACCGTTGTGGTTAAGGATGCAAAGAGGGGTGCCGAACTTAAGAATTTAGTAAACGGGACTGCCGAAGTATTAACCGGGGAAGAAGGATTGGTTGAAATTACCAAAAGAGGCAATTACGATATTCTAATCTCTTCTCTTGTCGGTTTTGCCGGGCTGGCTCCTACAATTGAAGCTATAAAGCTGAAAAAAAGGATTGCCCTTGCCAACAAGGAGACTCTTGTTTCTGCCGGCGAAATTATTACAAGGCTCTGTAAGGAGTATGATACGGAAATGATTCCGGTGGATTCGGAACACAGCGCAATTTTCCAATGCCTCGTAGGGGAATCGAAAAACGAAATCCTTAAACTGATTCTTACTGCCTCCGGCGGACCATTCCTGAACCGGAGCGCCGAAGAACTGAAAGAAGTTAAAATTGAAGAGGCGCTTAACCATCCGAACTGGAAAATGGGAAGCAAAATTACAATAGACTCGGCAACCATGATGAATAAAGGGCTTGAGGTTATTGAGGCGCATTGGCTTTTTAACCTGCCAAGCAGTAAAATTGAGGTGCTTATCCATCCCCAGTCAATTATTCATTCTATGGTCGAATTTGTGGATAGTTCAATTAAAGCCCAGCTAAGCTTACCCGATATGAAAGTGCCTATTCAATACGCACTTACATACCCTGAACGGCTATACAGCAAGTTTGTTGAAACTAATTTCCCAAAAATTCATAAACTTACCTTTTTTGAGCCGGATTTTGTTAAATTTCCCTGTCTTAAACTGGCTTACGATGCCATTGAAACGGGAGGCACCGCCCCCTGTACTCTTAACGCGGCTAACGAAATTGCCGTTGGTTTATTCCTTAAAGGAAGAATTAAATTCCTCCAAATTCCTGAAATATGCGAATTAGCGTTGAATAAAATTGAAATTAAATATAACCCTGACCTTGAAACCATTTTCGAGAATGACCGTCAAACAAGGGTGTTTCTTAATAAAGTTTATAATTAAGGTGAATTATGGAATATGTTTTCTATTTTGTCATTACAATTAGCATTCTCGTTTTCGTCCATGAGTTTGGACATTTTATAGCGGCTAAATTGTGCAAAATGAGAACCGATGTCTTTGCCATCGGATTCGGCAAAAGGCTCTTCGGATGGAGCAAAAAAATCGGCTTTACCTTCGGCTCGCTTCCTAAAGATTACGACGGCGAAGGCACTACTGATTACAGGCTTAGCATTCTTCCCCTTGGGGGATATGTTAAAATTGCCGGCATGGTAGATGAAAGTTTCGATACCGAATTTGCAGGCAAACCGGCTCAGCCTTATGAATTCAGATCCAAATCCACCATACAGAAATTATTCGTCATCTCAGCCGGCGTGTTAATGAACCTGATTCTTACCATTGTGATTTTCTGGGGTATTATTTATTTCAAAGGAAGAGTGAATATTACCACCACCGCGGTTTCGCACGTTGAAGAATTTGATTTCGCTAAAAAAGCAGGTTTCCAGAACAAAGACCGCATTCTTACAATTAACGGCACTAAGGTAGACGATTGGGAAAGCGTTATTCTTGAACTTGGAATGAACGCTTCTAAAAATATTGAAGTTGTCGTATTAAGGGACGGAAAAGAAGCAAAGCTCGATTTTTCGGGCAATCTTGTTTCCGATGCGGCTACTAAAGGGGGACTGCTTTTCCCTCTCCTTCGCCCCCTTGTAAATGATGTATTCCCTAATTCACCCGCCGAAGAAGGGGGATTGAAAAAGGGGGATATAATCGTTGCTATCAACTCTAACGAAGTTGAATCGAGCGAGGATGCAACTAAACTTATTGAAGCAAACAAAGATAAACCTACTGCATTCATTATTCAGCGCGGCAGCGAAAATTTGAAACTTACTTTAACCCCTTCATCCAACGGTAAAATTGGTATTTCTTTAGGGCAGGGTCCTATCGATTATAAAAAATTCGGCGTTGTGGGATCTTTAGGACAAAGTTTTGTTAAGATTAAAGAGACTACAGTTACCACATTAAAAGCCCTTAAAGAAGTTATAACCGGCAAGGCAAATTTAACCAAATCATTCGGCGGGCCTATACAGATTGCGCAGATTGCAAAAAGCGCTGCCGATAGCGGCGGATTCGCGTTCTTCGATTTTCTCGCGCTGTTAAGCTTAAGCCTTGCAATTCTTAATATTCTTCCTTTCCCCGTGCTGGATGGAGGGCACTTTGTTATAATTCTCTTAGAGGGAATTTTCAGAAGGGAAATTCCTATCAAAATAAAAATCGCAATCCAGAATGTTGGCTTTGTGCTTATCTTAATTCTTATGGCATTTATCATCTACGGCGATATATTAAAATTATAATAAATATTAGCATATTCATTAAAAATCCCGGCTTTTAAACCGGGATTTTTTCTTTTAAACCCTTCCGTTTGACAATAACCAACAACAAAATTAATTTTAGCTACGGATTTAACTTTTCTGATTAAGGGTTCTTTGTCATCGGCGCGCTAAGCGTATGCGGTAAGTAAACCGGTTTTATTTACCCCTTTTCTTGTTAAATCCGCCGTCATTTCAAATCCATATTACAATCCAGAATTCAATCACTTTTTATTTGCACTAATGCAACGGAGAAGTTATGTATAAATTTTTCAGCTGCTTCATTTTATTTTTATTATTAACCGGAGTCGTAACTGAGGCACAGGATGCTTCCGATTACAAAATGGGAGAAATAATCGTTTCGGCATCCCGCGTGCCTATCGATTTTTCAATCCTTTCCCGTTCGGTGGTTCTAATTACCCCGCGCGAAATTGACTACTCCCCTATCAGTTCCATTACTGACCTGCTAAAAAATGTACCCGGTGTCGATCTCCGCACAAGAGGCGTTGACGGAATCCAATCCGATATTGGAATCAGGGGAGGAAGCTTTGAACAGACGCTTATTCTTATTGACGGAATTAAACTGAGCGACCCGCAGACCGGACACCATAACCTTAACCTGCCCGTTCCGCTCGAAGCTGTTGAAAGAATTGAAGTGCTTAAAGGGCAGGGCTCGCGCATTTACGGGGCAAACGCTTTTAGCGGCGCAGTTAATATTATTACGAGAAAAGAAAAGGGGCTTTCATTCGCGGGACAGATTACCGGAGGCGATTTCGGATTGTGGGGGATTTCCCTTTATAATGCCAGCTCTATAGGAATTTTAGCAAATAACATTTCATTTTCAAAAGAGAAATCGGACGGATACCGGACCAATACCGCATTCGATAATACAACCTTCTTCTATAATGGTTCATTAGCTCTTACTGCAGGCGAGCTAAATTTTATTGCCGGATACAACGATAAGACTTTCGGCGCTAATAATTTCTACGCCGATAAATACCCCTACCAGTGGGAGCATACAACCACAAAACTGGCAGGACTGACCGGCGCGTTTAAATTGAGCGGTGTTGAACTGACCCCCAAACTCTACTGGCGCCGCAACGACGATGATTATATTCTGGATAATACTCGCCCGGCATGGTACCGCAATATACACCAGTCCAATACATTCGGGGGCGAACTCCAGGGTTCTATCACAACCCCGCTCGGCATTACATCGCTGGGGGGTGAACTGGTGAATGATAAAATTGAAAGCACCAACCTCGGCAACCATAACAGAACCAAAGGGGGTGTTTTTGCAGAACAGACTTTCTCGCCGCTGCGCAGTTTGAACGCCTCTGCCGGTTTTTATATTTACAATTATTCATCCATCGGATGGAAGATGTGGCCCGGAATTGATGTTAGCTATCTTATAAATGCGAATACAAAACTGTTCGCATCAGCCGGAAAAGCATTCAGAATTCCTACCTTTACCGAACTGTATTATAAGAGTCCGGCAAATATGGGCAACCCCGACCTAAAAAGCGAAGAGACAGTTAATTATGAATTTGGGGCATCCTACAGTTCAGGCGCTTTTGAACTTACCGGCAGCCTATTTTATAAGGAAGGCAAGAATATTATAGACTGGGTGAAGAATTCTGAAAACGATATATGGAGAGTGATGAACGAGACCACTTTAAATACTTCGGGGTTTGAAGCGGGTGTGCTCTTTTTTCCGGGGGATATAATAAACAATTCCCCCATCGTAAATGTTGCGCTCAACTATACTTACCTTAATATGGATAGAAGCACATCGGCATATCAATCAAAATATGCGCTCGACCATTTAAAACATCAGGTAATCTTATCGGTAGCCAACAACCTTCCATTCGGAATTAAACAAAACTGGATTTTCCGTTACGAAAGCAGGGAGAACTTTAAGGATAATTTTATTACCGATACACAGATATTAAAGGAAATAAGCTATTTCACTCTTGTGCTCAAGGCATCAAACCTGTTTAATAAATCCTATATGGATATCGGCGGCATTCCATTGCCCGGAAGGTGGATTTCGGCAGAATTGAAATTCTACAAACGGTAATGTAAATATGAAAATAAAAGAGCCGCTATTAATGCGGCTCTTTTGGTTTTTACAATATCTATTCTGCATCCCTATTTATTTCTTCTTCCCCCTGCCTGTCAATGCCATAATTCTCTTTGTTATTGTAGCATATCTCTCGTTCCCTTTAAGCTCATCCGCAGGAAGGGTTTCCGTTATCAATTCGGCAGCCTTTTTGTATCCCTTCAGCGCCGATGAATATTTTTTCATCTCATCGTCGCAGATTGCGCCTATATAAAAAGCGTCTATATTCTTAGGGTCGTATATTAAAGCCTCTTCATACTCCTTTTTTGCATCGGAGTATTTCTTTTCACCGTAAAGGATGTGCCCTATCTGGCAGTAAATCTGCCCTATCATTTCGGGATGCATTTTTACAACGGCATCCCTTAAACATTCTATTGCCCTTCCGGCCGAATCGATTTTCACATAAGCATATGCAAGGTTAATACTGTACGAGGGGTTTTCTTCTTCAATAGCTATAGCCCGTTTATACGAGACTATGGAAGAATCGAATTTATTTAGATTGTAATAGGCAAACCCGCGGTGGTCCCAGTAATGGGGGTCTGCCGGATTGATTGTTATTGCCCGGTCCAGGTATTCAAGTTCTTTATCGTATTTGTAATCCTTTTCATAACACAATGCGGCATAATACATAAAATCGTTCCGCCCCGGGTTGTTTTCAAGCGATTTAAGATACAGCTGAAGCGTGTGGTCATAATCCCCTTTATTAAAATATTTAATCCCCAGCATTTCAACAGCCGGCAGATAATCGGGGTTTATTCCAACCGAAGCCGAAAGGAACGCAACTGCAGAATCGGCATAAATATTCACCGGCTCCATATTGGAATAGGCTATTGAGAGATTATAAAATGCCATAAAATTTGCCGGATTGTATTTAATCATCCTTTTCAGCTTAATAACGGCATCGGCAAACTTCTTGCCTGTCAGGTCTAAAAGCGACGCATCCTGAAGGGCAGGCTGGTAATCAGGCTCCCTTGAAAGAATATCTGCAAGACGGCTTTCAGCCTTTTCAGTCATTCCCATCGTCATGTAAATCTTTGCAAGCTGGTATTCATAGCCTGTGTTT
>DAHYUM010000146.1 GCA_027398005.1 bacterium | reverse complement strand
GTCAATTTTAAATAGGCTTCTGAATGTAGCAACTCCGTCAAGAATCTGAGGCGTGTAAATGAACATTGGAACAAATCTCTGCTCGAAATAGACGGCTGTATTATCGCTCGTGTTTGTCGTATTCAACCCGAAAAGCCTTCCTATAATCTGCCCTCTTAAAAGCTCGTTCGTAGGGGCTATGTTCGAGACTGTACCGCGCGAGAACCAGTAGCCTATGAATTTGAACTCGGGAGCCTTGGGGTCGGGCACCCGTTTATCATTATCCTGAAAATCCTGCGCCTGAAGGAAAGAAAACGATATCATCAGGAACAGGAGCAATTTTATAACTGTTTTTTTCATTTTCTTCTCCAATTAGAATTGGAATTAGGAAGAGGCATTTATTCAATGCCTCTTATTAAAAACCGGATTATTGTTTAACGTATTTCTGAACATAGATTGAATAGTTGGTACCTAGAATAGAAGTGCTTCCGAATCCGCCTGCTGCGGTTGGAGCCGTTACGCCCGATAATGCAGGAGTGGTCTGGATTACTTCATATGTCATTGCAGTGCCTTTAATTGCGAAAATGCCTGTAGCTGTAACGGCGGCAGGGGTGCTCTGGCTGCAGACAATATTGTAGATTGTAGAACCCTGTGTTCCATATGTGGCCGAACCGTCTGTAGAGGTGCTTGCGCTGCTTGTGTAAGTGCCGCTTAATGTGGTTGAAACATTGTTCTTGTCAACCTGTACTACCGTGTAGGTATGGTCTGCTCTGAAAGTAGCTGTAATCTGAACAACGTTGAACGGAGCTACGGAAAGACCGTAAGCCACATTTGTTCCTGCCGAAAGCCAGGTGCCTACAATAGTATCGGTAGGTGTGGTTGGCGATGTTGATGAATCATCCTTGCTGCACGATGTTAAAAACATTGTGCCTGCAACAACTAAGAGTAATAATAGCTTTTTCATAGTGCCTCCTTTTATTGATTAGTTATGTTATGTTCGTGCATTGCGATTAATTTTTTCGAATCTGTTTTTCCCGCTTCGTTCTTGGGTATTCCCTCAACGAAAGTGAAAAATTTTGGAATTTTGTATTTTGCCAGTCCTTTAAGGCAGAACCGGTTTATTTCTTCGGTATTAACTGAACTGTCTTCATTAAGTTTAAGGAATGCGGAACCGACTTCGCCCCATTTGGAATCGGGCACCCCTATTACTGCGGCTTCCTTAATACCAGGATGGGTTAACAGATACCTTTCAATTTCGGCGGGGTAAACATTCTCCCCTCCGCTTATAAACATATTTTTCTTTCTATCTACTACATAGAAATATCCTTCATCATCTTTCATTACCATATCGCCCGTATGGAACCAGCCGCCGGTAATCGATTTTGCGGTCTCTTCGGGTTTGCGCCAGTAGCCCGGAGTTACAACGGGGGATTTAAGCCACAGCTCGCCAACCTGATTGGCGCCGAGCTCGTTGTTGGCAGAATCGACAATCTTAACGTCGAAATAAAAATTTGGGAAACCGATTGAACCTTTTTTCCTTATAGCGTCATCCTGATGCAGCGAAAATACATTAGGCCCCACCTCGGTCAATCCGTATCCCTGTCTTATATATACCCCTTTGCTATGCCAGGTATTAATTAAAGGTATAGGCATAGGGGCGCCCCCCACAACTGCATAGCGTACAGTCGATAGGTCGGTTTTTTCGAAAATAGGTGAATCGGCCATCATCTGAAGCATTGTCGGCACACCGAACAGAATGGTCGCTTTCTCTTTTTCCATTAATTGGAGAATTAAATCGGCGTCGAATTTTGTAAGCAGGGTATGCGAAGCGCCATGATGTACAAAAGGGGTAAAGAGAACATTCCATCCGCCTGTATGAAAGAACGGCGCAAAACTTTGGGTATGGTCCATTGTTGTAAGGTCGAGCCTTAAAGCCGTGTTAATAGAATTCCAGAATAATGTACGGTGATTTACAATTGCCCCCTTGGATAATCCGGTGGTTCCTGCGGTATATAAAATCATCACCGGGTCTTCGCTCTCTATCGGGTGAGCAGGCTTATCCGTATTTGTAACCCGGGCGGTTATGAATTGGGTAAAATCTTCAACCCGCATTTTTATTTTTACCTGAGGCAGTGTTTCAAGATATTTTATTTCCTTTTCATATTCGCTTTCATAAATAAACAGTTCCGGTTCTGCATCGTGAATAAGAAGATCAAGTTCCCTTGGCGTAAGCCTGAAATTAAGCGGAACCATAATTGCGCCGCTTTTAATGCATGCAAAGAGGAATAAAACATATTCAGCCCTGTTTTTAGAATAGATTGCTACTCTATCCCCTTTCTTTAATTTTAATTCTTCCCTGAAATAATTTGCCAGACTGTTGGCGCGGCTGTTGAAACCGGAATAGTCCCATTCCATTCCCGTTTGATGCTCCCTTAGAATCATTCTGTTGGGAGTATATTTTGCCCACATTGCCAGCCAATCAAATTGGTTTATCATTGTTTCTCCAGTTTTTTGCTTCCTGCATATAAAAGAGCCCCCGCTATAATACATGCAACGGGACTTATTAGAAGCGTAATTTTCATTACCGAAGGATCGGACGAAACATTAAGAAAGTCATTAATTTTACCGTACAAGGGGGGAGCAATTCCATATCCGATGGCATTTACAACAAAGAAATACATTCCCGTTGCAAGCCCCCTTAAATTGGGTCCGGCAATATCATTAACATCGGCAGCTGCCGGCCCAAGCCATGCAAGAGCTAGCCCTAGAAGAAGCGAAATGCTTATAAACTGGACTGCTATGCTTGAACCGAATATAATAACAAACCAGATTGGAATGCATATTAAAGCAAGAAGGCTTGTAAAAAGCATTCTGCCCCCTGTTCTTTTAAGACGGAACCGGTCTGCAAAGTAGCCCCCCAATATTGTTCCTGGCAGACCCCCTGCAACAGTTCCAATCCCAATCCACAGACCTGCCTGCGCTACGGTTATATTCTGCGTTCTTACAAAAAACGTCGGCAGCCATATAGAGACACTGTTCGAGGCGACAGCAAAAAACGCGTACCCAAGCAGTATATAACGGAGAGGCACATTTTTAAGGAGCTGCTTCCAATCATTTTTCTGGTAAACAACTGACGAATCCCTAATTCCCCTTTGCGGTTCTTTAAGCATAAGAACAAGCAATACTAGGATAAGGCCGGGAAAACCGAGGAAATAAAAAGCATACCGCCACCCGAAAATATCGCTTATAAATCCGCCGAAGAAGAATGCAATTCCGGTGCCTATAGCAATTGCCGATGAAAATACCGCCTGAACAGTAGCCCTTATTTTGGATGGGAAATAATCACTAAGTAACGAAAGAGCTGCCGGACCAAGCGTTGCCTCGCCGATTCCTACCATCATACGGCAAAGGAAAATCATCCAGAAACTATTGGCAAAGCCGGTCAACCCCGAAAAAATGCTCCATACTGCAAGTCCGAACGCTATTAACTTTTTCCTTGAAATCTTATCTGCCATTCTGCCGAATGGAATTCCAAGTACGGTATAAAAGATAACGAAAGAAGTTGAACCGAGCAGGGCAAGCTGAAGATCGGTAAACATCATTTCTTTCTTGATAGGCGCAAAGAGAAGATAAATCAGCACACGGTCAACAAAGTTCATTACATATATTAATGTAAGAAGCCCCAGTGCATACCAGGCATAGAATCCTGTTTTTTCTTTTGTCATTCCGCTGTTTTCCATTTTAATCTTCTATAATTTAAATATTGCACAAGCGAAGGCAAGTCCCCCGCCAGAGCCCATAAACACCGCAAGGTCTCCTTCGTTTAATTTTCCATTCCGGCGGGCATCGTCAAAAGCCATTGGAATGCATGCCGAGCCGGTATATCCGTAACGGTCCATTATAACGTGCGCCCTTTCCCTGGGCACTTTAAGATTATCGCAGGTTTCGAAAATGCTATTAATGTTAATCTGTGTAAAGAAATAATGCTTAACATCCTGCGGCGTAACATTTACTTCCTTTGTAAGAGCCAGAATCATTTTAGTCCATGTTTCCGGATTTATTTCCTTAGGAAATTTCTTAACGAACTTAAGAAGATGATCTTTTCGTTCAATGACCTCTTTGTTGACGGGCATTGCGGTACCGCCGGCATAAATTCCCATCCAGCCGTTATATTCCCCTTCGGTATGAAGTCCGCTTGCCTTGTATCCTCTGCCGGAATCGGAAGTAGAAGAAAGGATAACGGCCCCGGCTCCGTCCGCAAAAAGGGTAACTGTTTTCTTATCGGTCAGGTCAAGATATTTGCTCATTGCATAAGCGCCAATTACCAGAATATTGTTATATTTTTTGTCGGCGCGTATAAATTTTGCCGCTGTATCCATTGCGGTAACAAATCCGGAGCAGGCCGAATTGAGATCGAATGTACCGGCGTTAACGGCCCCCAATTTATACTGCACAACCGAGGCGGTTGAAGGGGAAATAAACTCGGGGGTATCGGTAGAAATGATAATTAAATCGAGCTCTTCCGGTTTAAGGTTTCCATTTTCAAGCGCCCTTTTAGCCGCTTCAATACAGAGTGTGCTGGTGCTTTCATTTTCGCCGCACCATCTTCTTTCCCTTATAGTCAAGTTTTCCCTAAGCCAGGTATCAACATCCTCGCCTAACAGTTCGTTAAAATATTGGTTTGTTATTACTTTTTCCGGCGCAAATGAACCGGACGATTTTATATAGGCATTCCGCATAATAATTCAGTCTGTTTTTGTTCGAATATTCAATTAATTATAATACCACTCCGCCATCCACACTAAGAACGGTAGCGTTTATAAACGAGGCTTCGTCGCTTGCCAGAAAGCAGTAGGCGTTGGCAATATCCTCGGGCCTGCCCAATCTGCCCAAAGGCGTTTTATCCTTCATCATTGCAATTACTTTTTCCGGCATCGAAGCCACCATTTCTGTTGCAATAAAGCCAGGGGCAATGGCGTTTACATTTATTCCCTTGCGCCCCAGTTCTTTTCCCCAAACCTTGGTCATGCCAATGATACCCGATTTGGCGGCTACATAATTAGACTGGCCGAAATTTCCGTACAGCCCTACAACCGAGCTGGCATTAATTATTTTGCCGTATTGTTTTTCAATCATATAGGGCGCGGCGGCGTGTGTGCAGTTGAAAACGCCCGTAAGGTTAACGTCAATAACCTGCTGCCATTGTTCGGGGGACATTTTAACAAGCGTTGCATCCCTGAGAATACCGGCATTATTCACCAGTATATCTATTTTGCCGAATTCTTTTGCCACTTCGGCCATGGCTTTTTCAACTTCTTCGTATCTGGCAACATTAACTTTCATAAACCGGCATTTGTGTCCGGCGGCCAGCATTTGTTTTTCCAATGCAGTTCCAATTTCGTCATTAACATCCCATACAACCACCGAAGCGCCTTCATCAACAAATTTATCCACCGTTGCTTTGCCAATACCCTGCGCGCCTCCGGTAATAACAGCTATCCTGTTTTCAAGTCTTTTCATTTTAAAGCTCCTGTTTTGTACGTTTCAAATTTTTCAAACGTTTATTCAGCGGCAGAACTTTTATCTGCCGTTATTCAAAACTATGTTATTATTTTAGCCCTTTCTTTGGTCCACTCTTTTAGAAAATTCTCGTGATGTTTTTCCATCAGTTCGTAGAATTTTTCCATTTCCGTCATTCTCAACTTAAGAGTATCAAGTTTCTGATTCTTCTCTTTTTCGGCAATGCTTTTAAGCTGGCGGGCCAGCCTTGTATTGCTTCTAACAAGCTCCAGATTGTTCCTGAAAGCGATTTCAAAAATTTCGGGCTGTATTTCGTAGAAATCCTTTCTGCTGGTAGGCTGCCAGACTCTTCTTACAAGGTCTTTATCCCTAAGCCTTCTAAGAATCTGGCTTACGGGCCCCTTGCTGCGGTGAAGCGATTTGGCGATTTCCTCGAGAGATACCGGTTCAGGCGAGTATATAAGCAGGGCAATTATATGCCCCATCAGTTTACTCAGCCCGAAAGCCCTGTAGGCAACGCCGAAATTCTTAATAACCGCGTGTTTTACTTTTTCTTCGCCTGCCATCAATTACTCATAGCGTTTAACAATTACAGCCGATGCTTCCCCTCCGCCGATGCAGAGCGAAGCCAATCCGTACTGCGAGTTTCTGCGTTTCATTTCGTGAAGTAGTGTAGCCATAATTCTTGCACCGCTTGCTCCTATCGGATGCCCGAGCGCAATAGCGCCTCCGTTTACATTCACGTTTTCGGTACTAAGGCCTATAATCTGCGCAACTGCAAGGCTTACCACGGCGAATGCCTCGTTAATTTCATAAAGGTCAATATCGGTATGCTTCATTTTTGCCTTGGCCAAAACTTTATTTATAGCGTCGGCCGGAGCGGTTGTAAATTCAACCGGTCTTCTTGCGGCAGAACTTTGCGCTACAATCTCGGCCATAGGTTTGTAGCCTAAATCTTTCGCTTTTTCTTCGCTCATTATAAGAAGTGCGGCGGCGCCGTCGTTAAGTTTAGATGAATTAGCCGCTGTAACAATTCCGTTCTTATCGAATGCGGGGCGGAGCTGAGGAATTTTTTCGAAATTAACTTTTTCCGGCTCATCATCCTTAATTACCGCAGTTTCGCCTGCTTTTGTCTTAATTTTAACCGGGGCAATCTCGTCATTAAATTTGCCCTCTTTCTGGGCGGCAAGTGCCCTGTTATAGGAGAGGACCGCAAATTCATCCAGCTGTTCGCGCGTAAATTTAAAATCGCGTGCGCAAGATTCGGCGCAGTTGCCCATATGAATATTGTCATAAGCGTCAACCAGCCCGTCAATAAGGATTGAATCGATAACAGAATTATTTCCTAAGCGGTATCCGCCGCGCGCCCCCGGAAGAAGATACGGCGCGTTGGACATGCTTTCCTGACCGCCGGCAATAATAATATCGGCATCGCCGCATAGAATTGCCTGCTGGGCAAGCATAACGGCTTTAAGTCCGCTGCCGCACATTTTATTAATTGTAAGGCATTCTGTTTTTTCGGTAAGCCCTGCAAGA
>DAHYUM010000145.1 GCA_027398005.1 bacterium | reverse complement strand
TAGGCAGGCCGGTAATTATCAAATCGGACCCCAATTCATCCCCCATAATGACTCTTGTACTAACGGGCCGAAATGAAAAGGCAGATTCAGCGTCAAAATATATAGATGCCCTGCAGGGGGGTATTAAGTTTATAGACCATAACAGCCACGAAAGCGAAATACAAAAACTAATAAAATTAAAGGAAGACGCGCGCACATTCTTCAAACGCCGTTTCGAGCAGGTTGAAGGGGTTGCTCAGGCGGTTATAACCGGCGGGCTCGAAAGGGAAATTCTTGTTGAAACCGACCCGGCCAAGCTTGAAGAATACGGGCTTACATTCAGCCAGGTAAGCAGCGCGTTAAGCAGAGCCAATGTAAATCAATCGGCTGGCCAGATAATAAAAGGCACATTCCGCCTTCCGCTCCGTTCTATTGGGGAATTCCAGAATATAAAGGAAATTGAAGAAACAGCTGTTTCGGCCAATAAATACGGTGGGGTAATAAAAATTAAAGATATAGCCTCGGTTAAAGAGGATTTTAAAGACCGCGAAGGGCTTACCCGTATGGATGGAACCGAGACCGTGGGGTTCCTTATCTATAAGGAATCGACCGCCAATACAGTTACAGTTGCCCAAAAGGTGCGTGCCCTTTTAGATAAACTTAAGCAGGAACAGAAAGATTATAAATTAACTGTTGTATCGGATAATTCCGGTTTTATAGAAAATGCAATTTCAAACGTATGGCAGGAGGTTTACTTTGGCGGCCTTTTGGCTATAATGGTGCTCTTTTTCTTTTTAGGCAGCCTGAGGCATATATTTATAATAGGCATTACAATACCCTCGTCCCTTGTGCTTACCGTCTTTCTCATGTACCTGTTCAATATAAATTTTAACATAATTTCGCTTGGCGGTATGGCCGTTGGCGTTGGAATGCTGCTGGATAACGCTATAGTTGTAATAGAAAACTGCGTAACATTCCGCGAAAAAGGGTACAGCGTTAAAGATTCGGCCCTTAAAGGCACTGCCGAAGTTGCTATGCCCGTTGTTGCCGCTACTTTAACAACCATTGTAGTGTTTTTGCCCCTCCTTTTCTTAAAAGGAATTGCGGGGGAATTGTTCCGCGACCAATCCCTGGCTATATCGTTTTCCCTTATATCCTCCATTCTTACTGCTATTACCCTTATACCAATGCTTGCCGCGCGCGAAAACATTTTTTCTGTGCGTAAGGAATATTACGAAACGAAATTTATTCAGATGCCTTCGCCAAAAGGAAAAAAGTTTTTTGGAAAACTCTTTTTCTGGCTTAGGTTTCCGTTCCTCTTCTTTTTTAAGGCCCTTTTCTTTTTTGCCGTTAAAGGCGCTCTTATTCTCTCGGCCTGGTTCAAAAAATGGTTCCAAAAGGCTTTTGCCCGGGTGGATAAGTTTATGGAATGGACTATACATAAATACGAAATACTCCTTTTCTGGGCGCTGGATAATAAAAGGACAGTAGTGGTTATTACCCTTGTGCTTTTATTGCTTACCGTGCTTGCCGCTATTGATATTAAAAAGGAGTTCATTCCCCCTTCGCCTCAGGATGAATTTATTGTCCAGCTCAATTACCCCCAGGGCACTTCGCTTAAGGGAAACGCGCTCTATACATCCGAAATTGAAAAAGAAATTCTTAAGCTAAACAGCGTTAAACACATTGTTTCCAATATAGGCCGCGTTAACGAATTCGATTTCTTAAATAAAGAGCAGGTTGATGTAAACACCACCAACCTTAATGTTAAGCTTACCGGCGCAAATAGCTTTTATTCGGCTCAGGCCGCCATAAGGAACATTCTGGCCGAAAAAAGCAATCTTTCATTCTCATTCAAGCAGGTTAAAAGCACATATACACAAATTGTTGCCCCATCCGAAAATGACCTCGTAATTACAATTAAAAACCGGAAGCTCGAAAATGCGGTTGATAAGGGTAATCTTATTGTTGATGAACTTAAAAAAGCCGGCCTTAAGGGAATAACCAACATAAGGCTTGCCGCCGAAAAGGGAATGCCGCAATACAATATTGCGGTGGATAAGGATAAATGCATGAACTACGGCATTCCGGTTGACATGGTAAGCGCCGAAATTGTAAATGCCGTTAAGGGGGGCATTGCCACTTCGTTCTCGGAATTCGACGAGAAAATCGGAATCAACGTAAAAACTATCGAAACTAGAAGGGATAATATTGAAGACGTGCTTTCGAACTATGTTATTGACGGCCAAAAGAAAATTCCACTGCGCGAACTTGTTACGTACCAGCTTACCAACAGTTATAACGAAATTTTCCGCGATGAGCAGTCGCGCGCCGTTTATATCTATGCCGATTTAAACGGCATTCCGGTAGACCGGGGTGTGGAAGAGATACAAAATAAAATAAATAATATTCCCCGTAATGCCGAGGAAAATATTACCGTAGGGGGCACAAACGACGAAATACGCGCCTCCTTCGGCGGGCTATACGTTGCCCTTATCATTTCTGTACTGCTTATGTATATGATTCTCGCTTCCGAGTTCGAATCGTTCCTCTTCCCGTTCGTAATCATTTTCTCCGTTCCGCTGGGGCTTATAGGGGGCATTCTTCTTCTTTATGCTATGGGCGAAAGCATTAGCATTATTTCAATGCTCGGACTTATTATATTAATAGGCATTGCCGATAACGATGCCGTGGTAAAGGTAGAGTATATTCTAAGAATGAGAAAGGAAGGGCTTCCTGTAAGGGAGGCTATAATAGCTGCCGGGCACGCCCGTTTCAGGCCTATTGTTATGAATACGTTTACTGTAGTCTTCGGCCTTCTGCCTATGATGCTTAGCATTGGCGCCGGAACCCAGCTCCGTATAGGGCTTTCAATTGCCGTTGTGGGCGGATTGCTTTCTTCCACTTTCTTGACGCTTATTATTATACCCGTTATTTATACTTACCTCGAAAAATGGAGCCGTAAAAGTTTTAACGAACTTATAAAAGATTAATACATATATAATTGGATTATATACCGGAGAGGTGAAATGAAGATATCCGTAAAAAACGCCGGCGTTGCCCTTGCAGTTATTTTACTGGTTCTGCTTGTGTACGCAATTATTCCTAAGGATAAAGGGACCGGACAGGCCGAAGATAGGAATGTTAATACCGATAACCTTGATAAGGTGGAATTTAAGATTACTACCGCCAAAATTTTTAGGGGCGACCTGATTAAGTGGGTAACCGCGAACGGCATTATTAAGGCCGCAAGGGAACTTGAGGTGCAGGCCAACATAAGCGGCTATATTAACCGGCTGAACATATTTGAAGGCAAAATGGTTAATAAGGATGATCTTCTTATAGGCATAGACGATACCGAATACCAGCTTGCGTATAAAACCGCGGTCTCGCGCGTTAACAGCTCTTTTATAGATTACCGCCTTAACATGGGGGATTCCCTAAGGGTTAGCCCCGAGGCTGTTAAAAAGGGGAATGAAATTGGCAGAAAAATTGAACAGCTGGATAATGATTTCAAGGCGGGTAAAGTAGCAAGGGATGAATACGAAAAAAAGAGCGACGACCTGCTTGCCGATATGATTATGAGCGGCGCTAAAAGAAAAGATATTGCCGCCGATAAAAGCAACCTTACTTCGGCGCGAAACGAAAAACAAAGGGCCGAGCTTAACCTTGAGTACACTAAAATTAAAGCCCCCTTTGCAGGCGTTATTGGGGATGTTGACCTTGTAAACGGGCAAAGAATTAACGCGGGTTCAAAACTGTTTAAGATTTTCGATACATCCACCCTTAAGGTTGAAGTGCGCGTTCTCGAAAATGAGGTCGCTTCGCTTGAAGTTGGCAATTATGCCGAGGTTATGGTTAATTCCATACCGGGCGAAAAGTTTGCGGGCAGGGTGGTTAATATAAGTCCCAATATTGATACCGAGACCAAGACCTGCAAGGTTATAATTGAAATGCAGAATTTGAGCAGCAAAATTAAGCCGGGCATGTTCGCAACGGTTAATATTCAGGCGGCTACATTTAAAAACAGGCTTCTGGCGCCAATTGACGCGCTTGTTGTTAGGGATAACAGGACTTTAGTGTTTCTTGTTGTTGACGGACTTGCCAAATGGGAATACTTTGACCTCGGCGAAAAAAACGACCGCTATTTTGAAATTAAAGAGGGCAATATTAAGGCGGGGGACGAGGTTGTTGTTAAGGGGCATACTAACCTGGCGCACGACGCCAAAGTTAATGTAGTTGAAAGAAAATAAATAGTATATTATAAAGATAACGCTTGAAGAAAATATTTTATTATTTCCTAACGCATCCCGTAACAACAAGCATGATATTTTTTGCCATTGTTGTTATGGGAGCCGGGGCCCTGCTTAATCTTCCGGTTGAGCTTCAGCCCCAGACCGAGATGCGCAAATTAACCGTTTCGGCATCCTGGTACGGCGCATCCCCCGAAGCTATGGAAGCGCAGGTTACTTCCATTATAGAATCGGAACTGGCCGCAATCAGGGGAATTAAGAATATTACCTCAACTTCTTCCGAGGGGCGCTGTTCTATAAGCCTGGACCTTCTCGATGGCGCCGATATTCAGTTTGTAAGAATTGAAATAAACGAAAAACTAGCTTCTTTAAGAAAAACCCTCCCCTACGGAGTAAGTCCCTCTATAAGCGAGTATAAACCGGAGCAATTCCGCGCGCTGGACGGGTTTATGACTTATGAAGTCTCGGCGCCCATGCCGGCAAACGACATACAGAGGTATCTGGAACAGTATGTTGAGTATCCACTTAAATCGGTTGACGGCGTTTCGGATGTGACAATCTTCGGGGGAAATACTAGGGAAATTAAAGTGCTTGTCAATTATGATAAGGCAAAAAACCTGGGGGTTGCCAGTTACGATATCAATAACGCTATTTACAATTCGCAGAGGCAGTTAAACGCGGGAATTATTAAAAACGAAAAGAACCAGATAGTGGTTTTTGCAGTAAATAAATTAACCGATATTGGCATTATTGCACAACAGGTGGTTAAGCAGGATAAAAACGGGGCGGTTGTAACAATGGGGGATATAGCCCGCATTGAAAATACATTTGCGGATCCCACTTCGTTTTTCAGAATTAATGGCAACGACGCGGTAACTATAACCATCAGCCGCGAGCCGGGCACAAATATTCTTAATGTTGCCGCCGATGTTAAAAAGAAAGTGGAGGAATTAAGCGCTAAATTCCCCAAAGGGTTCAGCCTTAACCTGAAAATAGACAAAAGCGAGGATATGGTTAAAAGCCTCGAAGACCTTTATTCGAGCGCCGGGTATTCTCTGCTTATAATTCTGCTGGTCCTCTTTATTATATTTAAAAATTTCAGGTATCCGGTAATAATATTCAGTTCAATAATATTTTCGCTCGCCTTCTCGTTCATATTCTTCAATATATTCCAACTGCATTTAAATACTCTTACAATATCCTCCTTCGTGCTCGGGCTCGGGTTTATGGTTGATAACGCCATTGTTGTGGTAGATTATATAGATAAGAATTACCGCGGCAACGGCAAAAAATATCTTGCCGCTACCCTAAAGAACATTTTCTTTCCGGTGTTCGCCTCAACGCTTACAACAATTGCGGTGTTTATTCCGGTAATTTACTTTACGGGCGAATTGAAAATATACTTTGAGCAGTTTGCCCTTGGGGTCATTTTTACTCTGGTTGCCTCAATAGCTGTATCGTTTACGCTGGTGCCAATGCTTCACGAAAAATTCGGCAAAAAAATAATTCTTGCAGGCAGTAAAGCCCCCGGTATTATGTACCGTATTTATGCCGCCATTGTAAGGTTTTTTGCCGTTCACCGTAAAATAACAATTGCGCTTATAGTGCTTATGGTTGGCCTGCCCGTTTGGAAAATTCCTAACAGGATTGAAAGCGAAGGGGAGCCCTCTTTTTTAACAAATGCCTATAATGAAATATTCGATTCCGATTTTTACCAGGGGGAGCTTAAAAAATATGTCAATTACGCGTTCGGGGGCACTCTAAATCTTTTTCTTAACCGTGTAAACAGGGGCGAGTTTTATAACTACCGCGGCAACGAAGATGAGATTGCAATAAATGTGTACCTTACCATGCCCACCGGAAACAAAATTGAAAGAATGAATAATCTCGTTAAGAATTTTGAAAAAGAGGTTCTTGCGTACAAAGGGCAGTTTAAGGATGTTGTAAGCAGCTGCAACGAAGAATCGGGTACTATAAGAATTACATTTACTAAGGCGCAGGGTGAAACCTCTTTCCCATATCAGCTCTATAATTATCTGGGCGCATACGGCACCAGGCACGGGGGGCTGGGCGTTTATGTTTCGGGCACCAATATGGGGCAGGGTTTTTCAAACGGAGGTTTCGGCGGCGGAACATCTTTCACTTCTACCGTAAGAATACACGGATTTAATTTCAATAAGGTTAAAGAAATTGCCGAGGAATTTAAGGCAATCGTATCGCGCAACCCGAGAGTTGATAAGGTTGATATTGAAAACTCGGGCGGAGGGTATTTCTACAGCACCGGCAATCTTTATGAAATTAAAGGCTATGTTAAAAGGGATATGCTAGCGCGGACAAATATTACCGTTGGCGAACTGTTCGGTGAAATTAACCGCAATACAAGCGGCGGACTTACCGGCGCGCATATTCAAATTAATAATGACGATATTCCGCTGAATGTTAAATATGAAAACTTCTCCAATATTAAACTGGAAGAACTTCAGGATAGGGTTGTAGGCAGCGCTGCAAACAGCGCAAAAATTAAAGACCTTATCGATTTCAGGGAAGAGAAGGCAATGAGCTCAATATACAGAGAGGACCAGCAGTACACACGCGTTGTAGCACTGGAGATTAAAGGGCCACCGCAGCTCTGCCAGAATATTATTGAAGACGCCGCTCTTAAAACCCACGTACCCGAAGGGTACAAACTCGATTATAAGGGGGATTTCTTCCGCTATAAGACAGAAGAAGAGGATATAGGAATGGTTCTCATCTTTGCCGTAATATTAATCTTTATGATAACCGCGGGGCTTTTCGAATCATTTACTAAACCGATGCTTGTCATTTTCGCCGTTCCTTTTGCTATTATGGGTACAATAATCCTCTTCTTTTACGGCGATTATACAATAGACAGGGGTGCATACGCGGGAATGCTTCTGCTGATTGGGCTTTC
>DAHYUM010000144.1 GCA_027398005.1 bacterium | reverse complement strand
ATTATCTTTTCTCTGCAAAGATGCGAACGCGATATTATCCGACTGATAAAAAAGCTGTGCAAGGTTTTTAACTGTATCCACCAGCTGCCAGTTTTTCCCCTTATTGTAACCGTTTATAATTTCTGCGAGGTTATCCAATTTGGGGCCTGTAATCATATACCTCTTTTCACCCAGTACAGTGCAGTGCCCAAGCATTTCGAAATTAATATTAAGATATACCGAGGGGAGCGGGATAGGTGCGTGCTGGGTAAAATAGCGCGAGCCTCTTATACCCATTTCCTCTCCGCTGAATGCGGCAAACACAATTGTACGCGCCGGCTTCGCTTTCATCATATTTATAGTTTTTGCTACCCCAATTACCGCGCATGTGCCTGAGGCGTTATCATCGGCGCCGTTGTAAATCGAATCCCCATCAACGGGTCTTAAAATGCCTATATGATCGAAATGCGCCGTTATAACAATATATTCATTCTTCAGTTTCGGGTCGCTTCCTTCAATATAGCCCAACACGTTCGATTCGGGTATGGAATCCTTTCCCCTTTTAATATAATAATGCTGTAAATATCCATCCATTCCGGCAAAAGGTTTAAGCCCCGCATCCCTGAACTTGCCGGCAATCCATTTTGCCGCTTCTTTCATCTCGGCGCTTCCATTCTTTCTCCCTTTCATCGAATCGGACGATAAATGGTAAACCCAGTTTTCAAGCACATTTTTATCTATTGCCGGTACTTTCTTACCTCCGGTCTGAGCGCCTGTCTGCAAAGTAAATGCCAGCGCAATGGTAAATGTTAAAAACAATTTCTTCATTTTAATTATTCCGTAATAATTTACAATTTTAAACCAGCGGAAGTTAAACAGAACAAATTAATTCGGCAATTAAAGTTAAGGTTTAAATGGAATGGCATTAAATTTATTTTCAGCTTAAATGGTTCTGCTGAATTAATTCTTTTACTGTCAGTTAACCCTTTCAACGCCTTTCGGCAAAACAATTTCGCTTACAATTTTTCCGTTCCTCTGTTTGGTATGGGTTACTTTAATTACTCCGTATGGAGTTGGGAAAGTGCCCTCTGCAAAAGAAAGCGCTCCTAAATGAGGTTCTATTTTCACTTTCTTAAATCCCGGTTCAACAGGAATAATACCAAGGACATATTTGCTAAGCCAGGCAGTAGGCCCCGAAGCCCATCCGTGGCACAGGCTGTGCCTGTAGCCTATATAGCAATATGCCCCGCAGTCGCCATGGAGATCTTTTTTACCGGCAGGAACAAGTTCATCTATCGGCGCGGCATTATTAAGCCATTCCATATTAAAATCTTCCCAGAAAGTAGTAGCGCCGTAATTGAGCATAGCCCCCCAGAATTCCTTGATATTATCTATAGCTCCTTTGTAATTACCTGCAAGCGCTTCTGCCTCGAGCATATAATAGCCGTAAAAGGTGGAAAAATTCTTTGTGCCCCCAGCGGCAATTACATCTTTATCGGCTTTATCGGCTGGCATCAGACCGGCTATAGCCATTAAAGCGGCCGCCTGTTTCGAGCTGTTGACCTCGGGTACATTCTTTTTTAAGCGTTCAACGGCATAGCCGCATTTAATTCTATATTCCGGCAAATCCAGGTAGCGGCATAATTCCGATGCGTCTTTAAGTGCAGTAACCATAAGCGCCTGCAGTCCGGCGTGAATTGCTTTTTCATTACCGCTCGAAGGCCAGTCGAGGAATCTTCCTCCGTCAAGCACTTCACTGTTCTTATCATTAATTTTGCTTATTATCTGCTCTATAAGCCGGGTTAAATACTCCTTCTGTCCTTCAAGGTATTCAAGGTTGCCGTTATACATAAACCAGTTGTAATGATTTATAATCCACCAAAGCGAATAAGAACTTATCCCGTTCATCCATTGGGGCAGTTTGGTAATATCGCGGCATAGGTCAAGGCTTTTAGGCACTACTTCGTTATATCCGAATACGGAATTGATAGTCATAATTTCGGGATTCATATCCCCCGCCCACACAAGCCGGTCCCTTTTAATTCCGTCCCACAGGTATTCCTGCATATTTAAATGAACGGTATAGGCTCCCGTAAGCCAAATTTTATTCAACATTTCATCGCTGCATTTGAAAGAGCCCAGATAGGGAATATTCCTGTAAACAGATTTAGCCGATAATTCCTTTAACGAAAGCTCGGAGCTGCTGCCAAGGAGGTCTATACGTGCAAAGCGGAAACCCGAATTGCCGATTTCAATTTTCCCAAGCCAAGGCAAGGCAATTTCAAAATCGCGCAGTGAATGGTCGTTGGTCGCGTTTCTCTTTCCACCCAGTTCAGCCATAGCCTCGCCGGCCGATTCGCCTAACCGGATTCTTATCTTAATGTCTTTACTTGTTCTCTGGCCGGTTACAATTACAATGCCCCCCTGAATTTCCTTTCCAAAATCGAGAAGGAAGGAGGCTTTATTTCCTGCTTCGTTCTTCATATAGCACAAATTATTCCCCGATAGGTCTGCCTGTCTGTTCCCCTGCTTGAGAAGATTTTCAATGCCATTTATATATTTACCGCTATCGTCTGTTTTCCACATAATGCGCACAGGGGCAATATAATCTGTTTTAAATTCATCTTTATAAACGTCGGCATTGTTTTGCCCCATAAGTTGATAGGAGGATAATACTGCCAATATTATAACCTGTAAAAACTTTTTCATTTTTAATTTACCCCTGCTTAATTATTCCAAACAAAACAATATTGATTCATTCTGCATTAGTATTTCCGCATTAATTAAAATATACGCTTCTCCCGGTAAATGAACAAAACAATACCGCAGTAAAATAAAATGGATTTATAATTCCGCAGAATGTTTCAGAGAATTTATAAGCTTTTTCATTTTTTCGTAGTGTGTTCCCTTCCAATAAACTTTACCGCAAAAAGGGCAAAAGGTAAATTCATTTCTTTGCTGCTTAACCTTGGGGGGCAGAATATCAATTATTGTTTCCTTTTTAATTTTGCGCAGACGCGAATTGCATTTAACGCACCGCGAAAACTCCTTAATGTTACGAGCCAGGTCGAATCGATTAATAACCTCTTCAATCTGCTTAACCGGTTCTGTATTCCTTACAAAATAGCCCCTTTTAACTCTACCGTTTTTCAATATACCCAGGTCGCGCGTTAGTATAGCCCTCTTACCGCTTACAGAAATTTCAATAATTTCTTCATCCGGGTAATCGTTTCTATAAAGCGTATCGATACCCAACATGCGCATATAGCGGGCAAGCGAGCCGAGATGGACATCAAGTATAAAGCGGGGACGGCGCAATGGTGCGGGACGAAGTTTCTGCAATGGTGTAATATCCATCGATTCAAATTCGGGATATACCGAAATATCGTCCCCATTATTCAATTTATATTTAAATGTTGCCGATTGGCCGTTAACAAGAATCAGGTCAACCTCGGTATGGGGAACACCGAGCGATTCGATAAGGTCCTTTACCGATGGAGTGCCGCTGTAATTATGTTCGAACCTGATTTTTCTTTTATGCGGGGGAAGGAAATCGTTAAGCTCTTCGTAAAAGCGGAGAAAAACAGCCCTGCTCTTTATTCTATTTTTTTCCATAAAAAAGTAGGCTCCTGAACTTTATTTGGACAGGAGCCTTAATAATTTATTATCTGTAACTCAAATTAACACGGGTATCTTTGCTGGTAGGCAGGTAAGCGGTTTTAATTAATATAATTCCCTTCCTGTCTGCGGCATCGAAGAACCATCCCCGTTTTGCCTTTGCAAAATCTTCTTTGCGTGTGAATTTCTTCAAATTCTTCTTAAGCAGTGTAACTTTTTTAGGTGTTTTTGAAGAATGGATTTGGAAAACATAAGCCCTGTTAAGCAATTTTCCTTTATAATCCCCTTTAACTGCATTAACGCCCGCTTCGGTTACTCTGCCCTCCTTATCGCTTTGGGCATAAAGCAATGTGGATGCAAAAGCTCCGCTGCGGTGTTCCCTTGTAAGCCCGTCATCCTCGTAAAGATTAAACTCTCCCCTGCCGCCGGGATAAACATCGAGCGTTAAGGTATCGGCAGGCATCTGGCCATCGTACATCATCTGCTGATACATTGGAATTACCGCCCCGGCACGCACAAAGAGTGGAAGTTTATCCAGCGGTGCCGGATAATTATTCAATCTGGTATTTCCATCGTAAACCGTTCCGTCCCAATAATCAATCCATTTACCTTTGGGGAAATAGATACTGTCTCTCTTGGCCTCATCCCTGTAAACGGGCGCAACCAGAAAATCTGTGCCTAATAAAAATTCATACTGTGTTTCCGTACCGCGCGCAACAGTGTCATCGGGATATTCGAGTACAAGCCCTCTTACTGCCGGAACGCCGGTTTTATAAGCTTCGTCGCATAAGGTGTACATATAAGGGGTAAGTCTCATCTTCAGCTTAAGGTATTTCCTGTTTATTGAAGTATAAGGCTCGCCGTATATGTAAGGCTGTTTATCCTTAGGAGCCCAGCCGGACATACCCATAAATGCGGGAGTAAAACATTTCCACTGCAGGTCCCTTGTGTAGGTTTTATCGCTTCCGCCGAAAATGCCGTCAACATCTCCGGTAGCGTAGTTAAAGCCTGATAAGCCCGAGCCTACAATTGTGGGTATATGCCATCTAATATAATCCCAGTTGCCGCTCTGGTCACCGGTCCATATAACTGAATTGCGCTGAGTACCTGCCCATCCGCAAACTGACCAGACAAAGCCGCGGGCGTCGCTGTTGTTTTCAATACCCTGATAAGCTTCGCGGCAGCCATCTAAGGCAAATTTATAACCGTTGCCAATCCATGCAACATCCAGTTTGCATAAACGGGAACCAAGCTGACCGACTTCCCTTGCAATTTTTGCGACTCCGTTCTCAGTCCACAATCCAGTATAAAAGCCTCTCTTATGCAGTTCAACAATAACGGAATCGAGTTTGGTATATCCGCAGCCGTAACCGTCGTTGGGTAAAATCCATCCGCGCGGCATATCGTTCTGAATATATTTATCGGCAATTAAGGTAATAACGTCGGGCGTAAGTCCCTTAAAGCCGGTAGTATTTTTCGAATTTTTGTTTGCGCCCCTGTTATAGCAGTTTGCATCCCCAAGGCTGAGTGCCCATCTTGGAGGAAGGAATGGTTTGCCGGTAATATCGGTATAGGCATTAAGAATTTGTTTAAGGGAACTGCCTGCGAAATAATAGCAGTCGAACCGGGCTTCGGAATGGGATAATTTAACCGTATCCTTAAAAGCATATTCGCCGGGCGCGAATGTATTGCGCAAAGCGCCGTACCCGCTGGTGCTCATATAGAAAGGAGCTGGGTTAGGATTACCCCCTTCATTCCAGTTATAGTCTATAGTAAGTTTAATAGTTTTATCCCTGTGCGAAAATCTGCCGTTCTGCATGCCTCCGCCGTAAAAATATTCATCGGCTCCCCTCTTTAGGGATTGAACAGTCTCTTCGCCGTAAGTAAGTCCTTTTACCTCTTCCCAAACCGGAGTAGAATTATCCCCTTTATACATAGCGAACCGGAGAGGATTTTTATATGCCCTAAGGGCCACATCCGCCGATTTCATAAGATAGTAATCGCCCATATCGCTTAAATTAACTTTAACATCATCAGCGGGCTGGTTTATAACAATTTCGTTCCCTACAGGGTCGGTAAAGATTCCGTTATACGACATCATAATTCTGAATATGTCGTTTCTGTAAAAGCGCACTTTAACAATAGCATGGTTACAGCTGAAGATATAATCGCTTCCGCTTTGTTTAAAGGAGGTAACCGGACCAAGTTCGTATGCTTTGGAATACAATTCGGCGCTTAAAGTATCGTTGCTTGTTCTTTCATCCCCCGGCAGAGAAGTATAGAACTTTACATTATGAATTCCGTAATCGGTCAAATCGGAAGGGGGAAAAGAAACATTAAGTGTGTCGTTTATTTTGAACTGCTTTTCCTTATTGAACTGTTCTGTTACTTTAATTACAGGACGGTTATCAACCTGAAGGAAGCAATCAAACGGCACTGCCAAATCGTTTGCGCTGAGGTTAACAACTTTATATTTGAAAACATCCGCACTGCCGAAATTATTACCCGATACCGGATGCGAAGCAAGTTTGTATGCCATCAGGTCTTTATCCAAAGCTTCGGTAAGTTCAAGGTCGTCAATCATCCAGTACCAACCGTAAATCCCTTTCCAGTAGAAACGGAGATAAACGGTTTTCTGACCAGCCGCAAAAGCGGTAATATTAAGTTCAACATCCATCGGGTTGGGGCAGTCCCCTTCCGATTCGATTCCGTTCCTTACGTCAAAATCTTTCCAGTCAGTTCCGTTATTTGAAATACCCACATAAAGTCCTGCGTCCTTACGCAAACCGCCCCAGTTATTGTATTTAAAGTTCTGCTGGAATTTAAGCACAACAGATTTTTTACCGGAACAGTCGATTGCCGATGTCTGGAAATAGGCATCAGTCCATGCATTATTCTTTTTCCAGCGGCGGTAATTCTTATCAACTCTAACGCCCGGGGCTATCTGCATGTGGAATCCGCCGCTTTTTGATGCAATAGGAGGGGCCTGCTGATCGTGCCCGGCAGAGCCGGGGAACGGCTGGTTGGTACAAACCCATACGATGCCGCTGTCGTTAACGGCTTTAACGGTCCACCCTTTTGGTATTGAGCCTTCCGAGAAGTCCTCTTTCCAGAAGATTTTTGATTGATGTGAATTCTTTTCCTGCGCAAATACCTGGCAGGCAAACAATATTATTATTACCAAAAACGATATTCTTTTCACTTTTCCGCCCGATTTGAATGTTTTGGAATACTATTTAATTTTTAAAAATAATTAAATAATGGAAGAGAAGGAAATTTTGGTCAGATGGGGAAGCCAATACTTAGCTGACTCCATTTGATTGGTGTATGATACAACTTAGGTTTTTCTTGCTTTTCCCCGGTGTCCTCGATACGCCCCTTCGGCAAGCTCAGGGGCACTCGGACACCTTTTATTCTATCTTATTTATTTTTTTCGGTCTTTCTAAGACTTATACTTAAAGATTTTAAGGTCTCCGAGTGGCACTCACATCGTTGAGATTTGCACTTAAAGGTCTCCGAGTGTTCCGAGACCTGCGAGGAACGTATCGAGGAGACCGAGAATACCATCAATGGCTCTCCTTCCGGTTACCTCGATACGATTTTGTTTCGCAAAATCACTCGGTAACCTTGCATTGCACATCCTATTCATTACTTTTCTCCGGCCTCCAAGTGTGCCTCTCT
>DAHYUM010000143.1 GCA_027398005.1 bacterium | reverse complement strand
GAATGTAAGAACCGGCACCCGCATCCCTTTTAACTTTGTTTTTAGGATCTGCCTTTGGATATCGCCTGTTCTCTTTTACATTCTTATAAATAAACTTTTGATTAACACCTTCCAGCATTCATTAAATCCGTTATAATCCGTAACCCCGTTTTCTTATTACTCTGGTGATAAAGTATGCGGGGATGGCAGAAATTGCAAGCCAGATAAAGAAATACCTGTATCCTATTGCCTCCTGAATAAAACCGCTCACCATACCAGGTATCATCATGCCAAGAGTCATAAATCCGACCGCAAAGGCAAAATGTGAAGTCCTAAAATCGCCGTTGGCAATTCTAAACATATAAACCAGGTATGCTGAAAATCCCAGCCCCGAAAAAAACTGCTCAGCTCCAATAGCCGAAAATATTACCCATTTGTTCGAAGGGAGGGCAAATGCAAGATAAATAAAAACCAGCTGAGGAATATTGGCGGCAATAAATAGAGGCCACAGCATTTTTTTCAATCCGCTCTTAGAGATTAAGATGCCTCCTAAAATCCCCCCCGCAAGAAGAGCTATCAGGCCTACAATTCCTGTTGCGAATCCAATATCGGTCATCGAAAGCCCGAGCCCGCCCGCCTCTTTACTGTCCATTAAAAAGGGAATTTCAATTTTAACAAGCTGTGCCTCGCTGAAACGGAAAAACAGAAGAAAGAGGAGAATAAATCCTATCTTGCGTTTTTCGAAAAAACGGAAAATTGTTTTAAAATATTCTTTAAAAAACGAACCATATCCATTAGCCAAAACCGATATGTCGGAAACCGGGTCGGGCAGAATTATTCGGTGGTATATTGAAAAACCAACAAACACCCCTCCAATAATGCTGAAGACAAGCATCCAGGCAATGGATTTATTCTCGGAACCGGCGCTGAATATGGTTTCGCTATTTTTTAATACTCCTGCATCAAGCTGAATTACTGCAATTGCGGGCCTGTTCCAGTTATTCTCATTAAACCTGAAAGATTTTCCCTCTATAACCTTAATTCCTTCGTCCCCATCAACAAAATCGAGCGTTACAACATACTCTTCATCCTTACCCGGAGGCTTTGAAAGATGCAATTTTATGGGCACATAGTTGCCCGTTAATTCCTTATTACTATTGTTTTCATCAACGGAAACCTGTTCTCTGCTGAATCCATTCATGATGTTGAGATTATGGATAAATCCTACAAATGAACTTACCTCGTCGGTGGTTTTCATATCGGGACTTATTTCAAAATAGTCCCGGTCGGGTACAACCCTCATCCTGCCCGGAAGAGGCTTTGGTAAGATTGTATCGTTCGCTGCACTTTGCAAATAAGACACATTCGGTTTAACGACAATTTTAATTTGAGCAGGAGCAACTGAAATAGTGCTTTCTAGCAATCCGCACAATAAAATTACCCCTCCCTGCCCGGCAATAAGTGCCGCTTTATAGAAAACACCTCTTATTCCCGAATAAAATGCCTGTTCATTTTTAGATAGGCCATGCAGATAAAATCCGTCTGCCGCTGTTTCGTGCGTGGCAGCGGCAAATGCAACAATCCAGAAGAAGGCAAGCGTGAACTGGAAAAAATCGGGCAATGGTATTGTAAGCGCTACGCCGGCAAATCCTATGCCGATTATAAACTCCATAAGATATATCCAGTAACGCTTGGTACGTAGTAGATCTACAAGGGGACTCCAGAAAGGTTTTAGTACCCACGGCAGATAGAGCCAGCTTGTATAAAAGGCAATTTCTCCGTTCGACAAACCAAACCGCCTGTACATAAAAACTGAAACTGAAATAACAATTAAATATGGAAATCCCGCAGAAAAGTATAAAGAAGGAATCCATGCCCAGGGGTTTCTTTTTTCGGGCATAATATCGGACGATTGTTTTGAGCTTAGCATAAACTTGTCATTATTGGTGGAAGATAAATTACAGAATTATTGCACCCGGCCCCGAATAGCCGGTCATCATCAACAATGACCGGCTCCATTCAGGATTGATAGTTAATTATTAATTCCAGGAATACTTTGTTTGTTTTTATCGGCTTTTTCTACCCTTTTTCTTACGCGCGCCCCAGGTTTCCCTTCTTCATTCTTATTCGAATAGTAATAATAGTGCTTATAATAAGAACTATAACCGTTTCGGTATGTAAAGTTATTAAGAACAATACCAAGGAATGACCCTCTCTTGGACATTAGAGTTTGTGCCGATTTCTCCATCATTTCAAGTTCGGTTTTATTAGCCGAAACAACAAGCAATACAGAATCCACAAGCTCAGCCATAATTTCTGAATCGGTTACGGCTATGATAGGGGGGGAATCGAGAATAATATAGTCGAACTTAGTTTTTAACATGGCAATAAATTCCACCATTTTAGCAGAACCCAATATTTCAGAAGGATTTGGAGGTATAGTTCCTGACGAAACATAATAAAGATTTTCGACTTCAGTTTTTCTTACAATTTCTTCAAACGAATTCAGCTCGAAAAAATAGTCTGTAATACCGGGATATCTTTTTTCCTTAAATATCGTATGAACGCGCGGTTTTCTTAAATCGGTATCCAATATAAGGGTTTTATAATTGGCTTGTGCGAAACATGCTGCCAGATTTACTGCTGTAGTGGTTTTACCTTCCTGAGACATAGGGGATGTTACAAGAATCGTTTTAAGAGATTCTTTATCTACTTTAGAAAAACGGATTCTCGTTCTCATCGTTCTGTAGGCTTCGCTTACTCGGGAATCAGGCTTGCGCGCAACTATAAATTCAAAATCTTTATTCCCCGTTCTCAGTTCTTCTATTTCAGGAATCCATGACAACATGGGGATGTTTTTCTTCTGAATATCTTCGGGGGTTTTAACTGAATCATCGAGAAGATTTTTCACAAATGCAAACCCAAAACCCACACCCACACCCAGAACAAGCCCTATAAAAACAATTAATATTCTGTTTGGCTTGGCATGCTTAATTGGAACTACAGCCGCATCTATAATAAGAACATTCCCCGGCACCGACTGTTCGTTAATTATGGCCTCCTGATATCTCTGGTCAACCAGTTCATACAGCTTAACAGCAGCTTCCTGTTCTCTTTTCAATCTGGCGTAATCAATAATGTTGGTAGGCAGCTCATTTATTTGTTTATTATAATTTCCAACAATTTCATTCAGCTTTTTAACTGAAACCGAATTTGCCTGATATTGAACTTCTTCTTCAAATGCCTTTTTTGCCAGCTCTTTAATTTCATCCGGGCTAGAGGCTAGCACGCCCGCCCTGTATACGGAAAGTGAGCTGTTTAGCTTTTCCTTCAGTTCATTAATTTTTCTATCAGCTTCATTTATTATTTTTTGTGAATTTGCCGACTGGCTTGTCATAGCCCTGTCTCTTTGGGTTTTCAAGTCCGCAATCTGTTCCTGTAACTTTTTCAGATACGGTTCAGTGGCAAGATTTTCGATATAGTTGGAAACATCCGGATCTTTTTTCTTTAATTCTTCTTTATAATTAGTTAATGTTTTATCGGAAATAGTAAGCTCAATCTGAGCCGCGTTCAACTTAGCCTGGAAATCGGAGGATTGCCCTATAAGCGCCTTAGCCTGCTCCGAAAGCTCAACTACTCCCTTTTTTTCCTGAAAGCTTTTGAGAATGTCCTCCATATTCGAGAGCTGTGCCAATTTTTCATTTCTCTGCTTTTCAAGAAATTCTTTAATTATTGTAAGCTGAATTCGGTTGTAGTTAAGATCCACCTGTCTGTAAACTCTGGCATAAGTATTTGCAATAAGAGCACTTTCGTATGCCGAGGGGGATTCAACCGAGATTTCTATTATATCCAAACCCGATTTTTGATTTATCGCTACCTTTTTTGTAAGCATATCCGCTATTTCTTCCTGAGAAAGCAGTTCCCCTTTAACAGTTTTCAAGGTCCCCGTCTCTCTCAAAATCAGCGAAAAATCATTTTTATTCTTATTCACTTTAAATGTATCTATTAAATCCTTAGCTACAATTTCGCGCAGATAATTGCTCTTAAGTATTTCAATTTCATTTGCAATAAATCTGTCGCTTCCGAAATCCTGCATATCGGGCAGCAGGGAGCCGTCGAGAATGCTACCTTGCGGTTTAGATACCTTTAAAAGGGTTGTTGAAATAAATATATTAGGGGATGTAATTGCATAGGCAAGCGCAATTGCCAACCCCAAAAAGGTAAAAATCAGAATCGGAACCAGATTCAGCTTAATTAGATTTAAATAATCCTTGAACGAGAAGGCCTCTTCATTTATTGAGGAACCGGATTGATTTACGTTCACTTTTGCACCTAGTATTATTTTACAATATTAATTATGAGTATTGTTAACGATATTAAACCGCTGAATATGGAAGTCCACATACTTACTTTTTCTCTGGCATATATTTTCGGTTCCCCCGGAACAACAAGAATATCCCCGGCTTCAAGCTTGGGTATTTTGCGTGTGCCCGATAGATTCTTTTCAGAGAAAACATCGCCGTAACTGAAGTTGATCAATTGATAGCCGGCTTCTTCAGAGCCACGGTAAAGCCTTAAATCATCCAGATTTGTAGCATCCGTTGGCCCCCCGGCATAGGATAGAAGATCGCTTACAGTTGTATAAACCGGAACGGTATAGCGCCCCGGATATTTTACCCAACCCCACACAGCAACTTTAATATTTAATGCCTCCGGATCTGAAAAATTAAAATTGCCCGATTGCTGCTGAAACCGGATTGATGCGTCTGCGCCAAGTTCAAAATCTTTATTTTGAGCAAATATTGCAGCAGCGCTTACTATTATTATTAAGAATAAATATTTTATTTGCCTCATTTAGAATATCCTTTTTTCTAAAAGTTCAACATTTAGGTTATGCTCATCCTGTCAGTTTTTGAAAGTTCTAATATTCAAAAACTCCTCCCTGATTATGCGCAGTCCATACCCATACTCTTTGTTTCTCTCTCCAGTTAACTAGCGAACCGGAAACGGTGACCTGCCAATAACCGGGGTTATTAAGCTGAACCGAGGCAAAATTATCCGTATAGCTTTCGTAAATAATCTTCAGGCTCCAGTCGCCGCTTTCTGTTGGGCGGTATTTGTTACCCGATCCATCGGGGTTTAATTTATTAGGATTTGCTGCAGGCCCCGGCCACGATACATTAAAGGCTACGGTTGAAGGTGTTGACCCCGGACCGCCTGCAGTTGCAAAACGGGCTCCGTATCTCTGCCCTAAAGTGTTAAATATCCATTCGTCCGTCGGAACTTCCGTAATAACGTTCTGTGCTATTCTTGTATAAGTAAGCACTGCCGGCAATTCTACTTTTAATACGCCGCTAGAGAATTTGAATGTCCTTTCTTCAAGAGGGGCGCTGGTTTTATGAATTGTCACCGAGCCGGATACTGTAGTATTATCCAGAAGCGCAAACTGCCCTGTTTTTGAAATGTTCACCGACGCAATATAACCGCTGTTATCTACGGTAGCCGTTAGCGAAGTGCTCTGCCAGCTGCCATTTATCATTTCATGTATTGTAATTTGATCATTAGGTTTAAATTTATATGGAAGTGGGAATGTCAATTTAACCGGAGCAGAAAAGCTAACCCCCTGCGGAGAAAGGGATGCCACACCTACCTGCGCTGTTGAATTAGAATTTTGAGGTGCCGGCACGTTATTAACCTGCAAAGCCGCCATTTGAATATTTGTGTTCTGAGTTACTGCACCGGGAGGAACTGTTATTGTTATTGGCTGGCTGTTTTTAGATTCAGTATGTGTTGCACTGCTCAAAGTTCCTCCTCCGGTTGTTACTACTACCGGAGTACTTATTACCTGATCAAGCGGAATCATTACCACCGGAGCCGTTTTCTTTGCAGTATCCAGCTGTGCAATTGTAAATGCATAACCATACCCCGTTGCCGAGGCCGACAGCTTTAATGATGTTGCTGTAACGCTCGATAAATCGTAAGAAAAGGCTCCCGAAGCGCCTGAAACGACTGTCGCAATTTTTGTGCCGTCTGTTTTAAGAATATCCACCGAAGCGCCTGTTAAGCCGGCTCCGGTTTTTGCATCTTTTACGTTACCTGATATTGTTATTGGCGATGCCGGAGCCGAAGGGGGATTTGGACGCGAATTATCATCCACTATACTGCTCTTACAGCCCGATAAATAGTTCATGCCGAATATTACAGCAGTAAACAAAGCCATTACTGTTAACAACCTGAAAATTCGATTTTTCATATTTTCCTCTTGCTTATGCATTGATTTATATTTATTAAAAATTATTTCTTATAAAATCAGGATTCATCTTCTTAAGGAAAGAGTTTATCCTGCTGCCTGTGTTATATCTTAACCCTATAAGATCGTTAACATTGCTTTTTACTATATAACTTGTGCTGTAGCATTCTGCCGGCACTACTCTTATAAAACCGGGATTCATCCATTTTGATGGAAAGAGAGGCACGCTTACCGTAATACCACCGTTGTTCACACCGGCAGTGGAGCGGAGAACGAAGAACCCTATTTCTGTTTCGCCGAACTCCCTGTTAATATCGAATCTCAGGCTGGTATCGCCGTATAAATATTTGCCTGCCGAGACGCCTACTGTTAAATCATACTCCTCAAATCTGTAGTCGGCGCTTACATTACCGGTAAAAATGAATTTATTCGAATAGTAAATTTTATTATACCCCGAGAATGAAACATAATCGGTATATCCCATGTCAAGCCCGATGCTTAGATTGCCGTTGCAGAAATATTTTCTTGTCTCAAAATCGAAACCATACCTGTTCTGAGTAAATATTCCAGCCGATGCCGAAACAAACAGCGAGCCGGGGAAGCGGAGCATCTGATTTATTACGGCAGTACCCGTTCTAACCGAATCGTAACGCCGGCCAAAATCGTTATGAACCGGTAATACCGTTTCATAGCTCAGGTCCATTCCCTTCCATAAAGAGGTTTTAAGCTCGGGAAGTATGTTGAACTGCCACATTACCGGCTCCTGATAGGGACCGAATTCGAAACTGAAGCCGGGTTTAATAACCAGATCGAAACGGGAATAAGAGCTGTTTTCCATTTGCTGATCTTCAAAACCGCTTAATTCCTCTTTTTCCATACTTATTTTAAGAAGCCTTCCGAACTCAGAGGCCGATATTTTACCAGCACAGTAATTACTGCAATCCTCTTGGGCAACTTCAATATAAACCACCGGAATTCCCCTTTTTTGCGGAACAAGGGTAAGCATATCCCCTTTCTGCAAATACGGAATGGCAATTTTAATAACATCCTTTATTGCATCAATATCCAAACGGTAAATCC
>DAHYUM010000142.1 GCA_027398005.1 bacterium | reverse complement strand
TCCGATACAAAATCGGCAATAGTAAAATCAACTTCGTGCCCAACTCCACTTATAACGGGAATAACGGAATTATATATTGCGCGTGCTACAATTTCCTCGTTAAAGCTCCATAAATCTTCAAGCGAGCCCCCGCCCCGCCCGACAATAATAACATCCACATCTTTCCTTTTATTCAGCAGTTTAATACCCTCAACAATTTCCCTGGCCGAACCTTCCCCCTGCACCTTTGTAGGCACAACCATAAGTTCCACAAGCGGGTACCTCCGTTTTGCAATGTTGATCATATCCTGCAGGGCGGCTCCGTCAATAGCGGTTACAATGCCTATCTTTTGGGGAAAGACGGGAATTTTCTTCTTATGCGATTCATCGAACAATCCCTCCTCGTAAAGCTTCCTCTTTAATTCCTCGAAAGCTTTCTGCAGTTCCCCAACGCCGGCGGGTTTCATAGAGCGCACTTCAATCTGGTAGCTTCCGCGGGGCGGGTAAACGGTCAATCTTCCCGTCGCGATAATCTTCATTCCGTCTTTAGGGGTGAAAAAGACGTAGCTGTTCATTCCTTTCCACATTGTACAGCTAATCTGCGCGGCAGAATCCTTTAGGGTAAAATACCAATGCCCCGAAACGTGAGCTTTAAAATTAGAAAGTTCGCCAACAACTGAAACTTCGCTGAAGTTTTCTTCAATTGTCTGTTTTATTTTTCCGGTAAGTTCCGTTACAGTAAGCGTTTCTGGCATAGTTCCAAATATTTAAAATTGAATGAAATTAAATATCCTTCTTTTTACGGAACAAATCCGTAAAAGAATATTAAGTTTATGTTAAATTTAATCTTTTTACAAATTAAGCGAGAAAAAGTTGGAATACAAACCCACCGAAAACTCGTGATAATGAGTTTTTTCATCCCCTAGAAACTGGTTAAAACGGTAGCGGGTATAAACGGTAAAAATATTATAGAAACGAAACAGCCCGATTGAAGTTTCGAAAGAAATGCCGTTTTTCCCAAGGAAATTTGTAAAATAATTAACCCCTGGGGAAACAAATTCAATTACCGGAAGCTGAAAGACCTGTTTATACCCCAGCGCCAGCTGATGCTTTGCGCTGAACTTGGGTATATATTTATACTCGGCTCCTATATATCCGGCCGGATAATTATATCCCCCCGAATAAAATGAAAAGAGTGGAATTTCCTTAGACCACGAAGCATAGCTTGCACCATCCTTTAGAATCAATCCGGGGGAGGGAAGTCCGAAAAACACCCCCCCTATACAGCAGACGTTAAATAGGTTCAGGTCCCGGTTTTTTACCAGAAGGCTTTCATCCGAAAGAGTAACCTCGAATGACTGGGAAGATTCGGCACCTTTTCTATCCTTTGCCGTAACGGTATAGTGGATAACAAGTGAATCGAATTTAAGCCTGCTTATATCCACTTCAATCTTATGCGTGTCGCTCGGCTTTTCGGTTACCTTATACTTGTATTTATTTTCAATGTTAAGCGAAGCGGTGCAGCTGTCGCTTGTGAAGAATGAAAGGACGAATTTATGGGGCAGTTCGGGGGTTATATAGGAATCGATGATAGTTATTTCAATCCCTGAGGTATCGGTCTGCGCCTTAATAAAACTAAGTGCGCCCGTTAAAAGCATAATTAACAACAGCATTCTTTTCATTACTTCCAACCGCATATTTTAACCGTATAAAGTTAACAGAAATTAGAATAAAAAAACAAGATTACATCCCTTTTGTAAAATCCGGATTTATACAAACTGACTTAATTACTTTTCGCCTATAACCACCTGAGTAAGCCCGAAAGTAAGCGAATATTTCTTTACATTTTTAAACCCGGCCTCTTTATATAGCGAAACGAGGTCAATTTTTTCGTGGAAATCGCCCACCGATTCGGGAAGGTATGTATAGGCTTCGCTGTCTTTCGAAATCATTCTTCCTATTAATGGAAGCACCTTATTAAAATAGAATAAGTAAAAAGACTTAACCAGTTTATTGGATGGCAGGCGGAACTCGAGCACGGTAGCCTTGCCCCCCGGTTTTAATATTTCATGGAAACTGCTCAATCCTTCGGGGATGCTGTAGAAGTTCCTTATACCGAAGGCCACGGTAATATTAGTGAAGGAATTTTCCTTAAATGGAATTTGCTCGGCAACGGTTTGGACAGTTTTCCCCTCAATCCATTCCGCTTTTTTGCCGAAAAGGGAGAGCATATTATGGGATAGGTCGGCACCGAAGATATTTTCTACGCCGCTTTTGCGTGCAGTAATGGCAAAATCCCCCGTACCGCATGCAACATCCAGAAGAATTGAATCTTTATTCATTCCGCTCAATTTAATGGCTTTTTTACGCCAGTAAATATCCACTCCTGCGCTTAAAAGGTGGTTAAGAAGATCATATTTTGCCGAAATGGAATCAAAAATGCGTTTTACTTGTTTTTGTTTATTCATAGTATAATGTTCTTATTATTCTTATATTTTTCAGGTAAAGGAGAATTTAAATGCAAAAATACGCAAAAGCAATAAAAGAAAATGTATGCGCAATATGCGTCGATTCCGACGAAAACGGCAACTGCACCCTAACCAGTGGGGAAACCTGCGCCGTTCAGCATTATCTCCCCCGCATTGTGGATATAATTCACAATTCGGAAACAGACGACATTCAAATCTACAAAGAAAAAGTACATCAAACCATCTGCGCTAATTGCAAAACAGAAGAAAGCGGCTACTGCCACTTGAGAGAGGATGTAAACTGCTCTGTGGACCGCTATTTCCGCTACATTGTTGAGACAATTCAGAACGTTGACGAGGGAATTATTTAAAGGAGCGCCAGTCGAACGGTTCTTCCTTTTTATACTTTGCCCATTTATTATAAATGAAGTGCCCCGTAATTAGGGTAAGAACCATGAAACCGGCTCCCCCAAGCAAATCGACAAAGTAGTGGTACCTCAGGTAAACCGTGGCAAATATCAGTAATATGCCCACCGGAATAATAAACCTGCGCGATTTAATATTAAATTTATATGCAAGGTACATTGTAAGCAGAGTCATTTGCGTATGCCCGCTGGGGAATACGTCCCTTTGCACTACCGCAGCGGGGTTTAATGTACCGGCAGGTATTCCCTCCCCTGCATTTAAAAACTCCCTTAAAAAATCGGCAATGAATAAACCGGGAAGTTCCTTAGAAGTATTCGCGAACTCGTGAAGGGTAAAACGGGGACCTATACCGGGCCATAAAAAATAACCCAGATAAGAGAGAAAGAAACCGTAAACAATAATGAATGTTCCGTAGGTAAGCTCTTTAATTCTTTTATTAAGTATAAGGTCAATCCCCATAATAACCGGCAGGAAGAAGAAGGTTGAATATGCCACCTGCAGAATTTCGGTTAAAAAGGGATTGGCAATATGGTAAAGAAGATGGGTCGGGTCGTTGCCAAAAAAGATGAACCGGTCAATGGCAATAAGAAATCTGTCGTAATCGGCTCCGTTATGAATATACCTAATCATATACCCGACTTCCTTAAAGGAGAAGAATATAGTAGGCACGAGGTACCAGTAATGGAACTGCTCCCAGAACATTTTACCCGTTGCCTTATGCATATATGCGAGGGCAAAAATGAATGCCGTAAAACCGAAATTGATAAGGATATTTACGTACCAGCCCTCTATTTTGAATAGGAAAATCAGGTTAAGCAGCGAAAGGAAGAGTCCGAAACCGATAACTATTATATCGCTTGCAGTTAAATCCTGCAGGAGTTCTTTAATTTTTTTCATCATAACCCGGCCGGCAGAAAAGATAAGTCGTTTTTCGACTGCACAAATCTGGTTAAAGTTAAAAAATCGTTCAGCTCAAGTTCTTCGGCTCTTTTGGAAAAGTCCACGCCGCATCCTTCAAAAATTTCTGCCCCAAATATACTATTCGAAAATGAATTTTTTAAAGTTTTCCTTCTGTTTCCGAAAGCCCCCTTAACGACCTTAATAAAGAGCGCGGGGTCAACTCCGTCATCAGGAATTTCCTTAAATTTGAGATGCACCACTGCCGAATCGACATTGGGTCGGGGGAAAAACACATTGGGCGATACTTTAAAACAGTATTTCACTTCGGCAAAATAATTAAGCACAACGCTGAATATTCCGTAATCCTTGCTTTTCATTTTAGCCGACATTCTTTTGGCCACTTCGTTCTGCACCATTAGCACGGCATCCTTAATGCATTCCCTTTCTTCAATTAGCTTGAATACGATTGGAGATGTAATATTATACGGTATGTTGCCGGCAATTCTAAGTTTCTTTTCCCCCGCAATTTCTTTAAGGTTTATCTTTAGAAAATCCTCATTAATAATTTTAAGCCCCGGGAACCCGTTCTGCAGATACTCAATAACCCTCCGGTCAATTTCAACTGCCCTGAAATCGGCGCTCAAACGGTAAAGCTCCTGCGTAAGGGCACCCTGCCCCGGGCCGATTTCCAAAATGGAATCATCCGGTTGAGGATTCATTTCCTCTGCTATCTTCCGGATAATGTTTTTATCCATCAGGTAATTCTGCCCGAATTTTTTAAGAGGTTTTAACATATTTTATTTCCGCGCCTGTATAGCTCCTTTAAGAGGGCTTTTTGGGGCTTTTTATTTTAAAAAATCATTAAATTTTTTCAATATTAAACAAATAGATAATTCTGATACAAAATTTATTTATTTTTTGCATAGTTATGAATAAAGTTTTGGCAAAAAGGGTTAAATGTTCGAAATTATTTTTGTAATCGCCGTCTCGCTCTATTTTCTGCAGACTGTCTTATTCGCTGTCGGGGCATCGAAAAAATCCTCTAAGATTAAGGAAGAAGATTTCCCTGCTGCATCGGTAATTGTAGCCGCACGCAACGAAGAGGATAAAATTATAGATTGCCTTAAGGCTTTGGATAATATTGAATATCCTGCCGGGAAACTTGAAATTATTCTGGTAAACGATAATTCCACCGACCGGACCGGCGAGATTATTAATGATTTCATTTCGGGCAAAGACAGGTTTAAGACCATAGTACCCGGCGGAAGCCTGGGAAAACTAAAAGGCAAGACAAACGCACTTGCCCACGCCCTTAAAATTGCCAAAGGGGAAATAATATTAACAACCGACGCGGACTGCGCGCCCGGCAGGGATTGGGTTAAATCGATTGTATCCTATTTCAGCAAGGATGTTGCCATGGTGCTAGGGTTTACAACCCAGAGCGGCGACACACCATTTTACGGAATGCAGGCAATGGATTTTCTTTACCTGCAGACCGTTGCATCGGGAAGCGCAAACTATAACAAGCCTACAAGTTGTATTGGCAACAATATGGCATACCGTAAAAGCGCTTACGAAGAGGTAGGCGGTTATGAAAATATTCCCTTCTCTATTACCGAGGATATGAAACTGATGATGACTATCCACGCGCTTAATAAGTATAAGATAATTTACCCGCTGGATAAGGATACTCTAATGGTTTCTAAACCTCTGCCTACATATAAGGACATATTCTGGCAGAAGAAAAGATGGGGCGTTGGCGGCGTTGAAAGCAAGCTTTACGGATATGCTATTATGGCATCGGGGTATGTAGCCAAAATATGCATGCTCGCTACGCCGTTCCTGTTTTCTCCCGCGGCTTTGTACCTTACTGTATTTAAAATATTTACCGACTATTTCTTCATCAAGGAAATTTACCGCAGGCTAAACCTTAAGGCTAAGTTATCCCATTTTATAGCATTCGAAATTTATTTTATAATTTATGTACTCCTCCTTCCTTTAATAGTACTGCCTAACCGCAAAGTAAAATGGAAAGGGAGGGAATTTTAGAAAGGACTTCTTATGAAACGCATCTATTTTATCATTTTATTATTATCATTTTCATTAATCAATGCACAGCAGAAAGTTGAATTATTCCCGGCAGGGCTTACAATTAATCCTTTTGCCGCAAATACGCTTGAACCTAAACTCGGATTTTTATTCCATTCATCCGAAAACGAATTACGCCTCGATATTGGCAATTCGATGGATGTTGTAAGAATAACAAACGGAAAATACACCTATTCATTCGGGGCCGATTTATTTACCTATACCCGCCTGAGCAAGGAAGGGGATTTCCATTTCCCGGTTGACGCGGTAGATTATCTGTTCGGCATTAACTCGGCTTACAAAATTAAATTAGGCCGCTACGAATTAGGCGCAAGGCTCCGTTTAAGCCATATAAGCGCGCATATTGTTGACGGGCATTACGATAATACTCTTCTTACGTGGAAAAACAACCATCCGCCGCGCGTTTACAGCCGCGAATTTTTAGAATTTATGCCTTATGTTAAAGTCCGCTCTCTGCGCGTTTATGCCGGCTTAACATATATTTTCCATATAGACCCCAAAACAATAAAGAAGGACAATTATCAGTTCGGTTTCGATTATTACCTCCCTTTCAAGCCGTTTGATGTTATTAATCCCTACATCGGCTACGATTTCAAGCTTATCCATTTGAATTCATATACGGGAAACAATTCAATTGTGGCAGGTGTTAAACTGGGGCACAGATACGGAAGAGGTTTCAGCATTTATTATCAGTATTACGCAGGCAATAGTGTTCACGGAGAATATTTCGACAGTAAAGTGGCCTATTCGGCAATTGGAATAAACCTGGATTTATAAAATGTCATTTAATTTTTATACAGCCCAACGGAAAAAGACCATTACAGCGTGGCTTATTTTCTTCGGGCTGTTTATAGTTACACTTATTACAACCACATTTGCCGGCGCCCAGTGGGTGCTCGGTCAGCCGGGCCCATATGACCTTGACCAGATTATGCAGGGAGCCACATATTCCCTTTCCATTCTTTTCATTCTCGGCTCGCACGAATTCGGGCACTATTTTGCCACTAAAATTCACAAAGTAGATGCCACGCTCCCCTATTTCATTCCTTTCCCCCCGATTATGGGTATGTTCAATTTCGGCACTATGGGAGCCGTAATAAAGACTAAAACCGTCGTCCCAAGCAACAAGGCCATGTTCGATATTGGAGTATGGGGCCCCCTTTCCGGCTTTATTGCCTGCATTATTGTTTTAATTTACGGCTACACACATCTGCCTACGGTTGATTATCTTCTCCATATTCATCCCGATTATTTCTCCCCCGATTACGGAAAGGGTTCTATTAATCTTGCTTTCGGCGATACCCTGCTGCTTAAAATCCTGCGCGCGCTCTTTACTAGTCCCGGACAGTTTGTGCCCCCTATGTCCGAAATATATCATTATCCATATTTATGCGCCGGATGGCTCGGTTTGTTTGTTACTTCAATGAATATGATTCCCGTT
>DAHYUM010000141.1 GCA_027398005.1 bacterium | reverse complement strand
AAGTGCCCTGCAGAATACCCTGCGAGCCGATATAAATCCAGCTTCCGGCAGTCATCTGCCCGTACATCGTAAGTCCAAGTTTTTCAAGGCGGCGGAATTCATCCCATGTTGCCCAGTCGGGTACCAGCATAGAGTTCGAAATAATAACTCTAGGCGCGTCTGTGTGGGTTTTAAAAATGCCTACCGGTTTGCCCGATTGAACGAGCAGAGTTTCGTCGTTATCAAGTTCTTTAAGCGATTTAACAATTGCGTCAAACGAATCCCAGTTGCGGGCGGCTTTGCCTGAACCGCCGTAAACAATAAGATCTTCGGGGCGTTCAGCCACCTCGGCGTCAAGATTGTTATGCAGCATTCTTAAAGCGGCTTCCTGAATCCACCCCTTGCACGAAATTTCAGCTCCGCGCGGAGCTTTGATATTTTTTCTCGTTTCCATTTTTTATTCTTCAAAGTATTTTTGATAAAGGTTGTTGTATTGTACATACATTGATTTATATAGCCATCTTTTAATGAACCATCCTTTTTTCATTGTAGTCTGAAGGTATTTAATGTTTTCCTTAAGCTGAAGCACAAGTTTAATTTTCTCTTCCTTTGTAAGCTTAACCGTTCCATCGGCGCTCAGTTTATCCGAAAGGGAATTAAAGGTTTTTAATTCGGTGGCAAGTTTAGGTTCAGCTTCAATCTGCTTAATAGCCTGGCGGCAGAAATTGAGAAGCATTTTTCGCTCGTTCTTGTCGAATTCGTATGTGTAATTTTTAAATAAAGGTTTTGCCATATTATATCTTCGGTTTAAGTGATAAAAGATTTTCCCTCATTTTCTGGTACCCCGGCTTAATAACATTGTAAATGTATTTAAGCCTTTCTTTATGGGGAAGGAAAGAGGATTTCATTGCGTTTATATTTAGTTTTTCAATATCGTCAAGAGTAATATCGAACAGCTCGGTAGCGGTAAGATATTCCTTTGTTAAAGTGGTATTGCTCATAAGACGGTCATCGGTATTAAGGAATACCCTGAATTTCTCTTTAAAGAGATGAATAAAAGGATGGTTCTCAAGCTTATCCACCGCGCCGGTATGAACATTGCTTAACAGGCATATTTCAAGGGGAAGGCGGGTATCTAGAATATACTGCGCCAGATTGCCGAGTGCCACAATTTTATTCTTCTCGTCAAAGACTATATCTTCAATAAGCCTTGTAGCATGACCGATTCTGTGTGCGCCGCAAATCTGAATTGCCTGCCAGATAGATTCCTTTCCGAAAGCTTCGCCGGCGTGTATGGTAATGTAAAAATTTTCTCTTTTAATGAACTGGAAAGCCTCGAGGTGCTTTTTAGGAGGATATCCACCTTCTTCGCCGGCAAGATCAAATCCAACAACGCCGTCTTTCCGAAAATTTACAGCCAGTTCAGCTATCTCCAAAGTATTTTTCATATTTCTCATACCGCATAGAATGAGCCCGTAACCCACCCCGTATTTCTGCTTTCCTCTTTCAAGCCCTTCGAGAACAGCGGATATGATGTCCTCGTAATAAAGTCCTTTAGAAGTATGAAATACAGGAGCGAAACGGGATTCGATGTAGCAAACGCCATCGTTATACATATCCTCAATAGTCTCAAAGGCAATTCTTTCAAGGGCCTCCTTAGTCTGCATAACTGCGCAGGTATGTTCAAAACCCTGTAAAAACTCGACCAAATTACCTTTATTTGCCCCCCTGTGGAACCAGGCAGCCAGTTCTCCAGGGTCTGTTGTAGGCAGTTTGGAGTATTTCATATCTTTAGCCAGTTCAATAACGGTAGAAGCCCTTAGGCCGCCGTCCAGGTGGTCGTGCAATAGTACTTTAGGCACACTACGGATAATTTCTTCGGTATTCATAGTTTTTCCTTTTAAGTTCAAAATTATTCTTTTCGGCAGGTAAAATCAAATAGGATAAAGGGAAATGAATCTTCTTAAAATTAGTAAAAAAGGGGAAAAATTAATACCTTGACTTGTGAGTTATTAATTGGTTAATTTTACTCCGTAGAAATATTTTTTAATCATAGGAGAATAAATGAAGCGTCTATTTATAGTTTTAAGCTTATTAAGCATGGTCTTTGGCATAACAGCATTCGAATGTGCATCATCCGAAATGAACGCCGCAAAGATGTATATGGCCGATAATGTAAAGAATTATACCAAAGCAAGAGAACAGTTGAATCTGGAATTAGCCAAGAACCCTAAGAGCGATGAAGCCTATTTCTTGTTAGGAAAGATAGATTATATCCAGAGCAACGTGCCGAGCATGATAGAAAATTTCGATAAATCGCTTGCAATAAGCGCAAAATTCAAAAGCGACATTACCTATTATATAGCAAAGACCTGGGAAACCGATTTCAACAGAGGTATTGCATATTACAACAGAGCCCAGAAATTTGAAGGGGACAGCTCGAAAGCATTATACAGAAAAGCTCTCGATGCTTTCAAGAGCGCTATGGAATGCCTCCCCGATACGGCCGCCGCATTTGAAAATTATGTATTCACGGCTATCAACCTTAACGAGCTCGACCTTATTGAAGCTCCACTTAAAAAACTTGTTGCATCTGGCAAAAAAGCAGACCATTTTACTCTCTTAGGCAAATTCTATGTAGATAAAGGGAACAAAGCCAAAGAAGCTAAAAAAGATGCCGAAGCTACAAGCGCTTATGACGAAGCTATTAAAGTATTGAACCAGGGCAGAGCAAAATTCCCTTCGAACCAGGGATTGCTTGAAACACTTGCAAACGCTTATGTCGTTTCGGGTAAAATAGACGAAGCTAAAGCTTCTTTCTCGGAAGGAGTTAAATCACAGCCGAACAATAAAGTATTCAGATATAATTACGGTACAATTCTTCTTGACGCAAAAGATTTTGAAGGTGCCGAAGAACAGCTTAAAAAAGCGGTTGAACTTGACCCTAATTACCTAGAAGCAATTTACAACCTTGCCGCCTGCTACGTAAACTGGGGCGTTGCTTTGAATGAAAAACAGGATCCGAACTATAAAGAAAAAATCAAAATGGCTCTTCCTTTATTGAATAAATATCTCGAAAAGAAGCCGGATGATTCTGATGTTTGGGAAATTCTTGCTAAAGCACAGACCGGTTTGGGCAACAAAGCCGAAGCTGAAGAAGCTTACAAAAAAGCAGATCAGTACAGAAAATAAACAGATTAGTTTTTAATTTAACCCACAGTCCGGAATTCCGGATTGTGGGTTTTTTATTTAACAGGAGATTATATGAACCAGAAAGAACCGGCACCCCAGCAGCTTAATATTGAACTTGGCGAAAAAGAAGCTGAAGGCATTTATTCCAATCTTGCTATCATTTCACATTCGCCGGCAGAGTTTATTATAGATTTTACAAGGGTAGTGCCGGGAGTGCCAAAGGCTAAAGTGCATGCGCGCATTATTACCACCCCCCAGCATGCTAAAATGCTTATGCTTGCACTTAAGGATAATATCGACAAATTTGAATCGAAATTCGGCGAAATTTCGATTGAGCATGGAAGCAATCCTTTCGGATTTATGAACCCGGAAAAGCCTTCCCCCATTAACTGATTTTACGGGGCTTTGGCCCCGTTTTTATTATTACACACCTATTGATTCCTACCAAAATTCGTTTAAAATTACATTGTGGATATCTCGTAACTTAAAAATTTATTTTTTGAAGACTATAAATGAGGTTTTCAATGAAAAGGAAAATCATTTCCATTTTTTCAGTTTTCCTGTTCCTGCTGTTATCCGGTACCTCCTATTCCCAGCAGGCGACAATCGATCTGCAGATTTTTGAACCCCTTCCCGAAATTGATCTCGGTTCCATAATCATCCAGAATAATCTTAACGGCGCGCCTAAAGTTTTTTATGTGCAGATTACCCCCGCCGGAAAGAGGGTTATTGTGAAAGGCATAATTTACTGGGATAAGAAAGACGGAGCCGGATACAAAGAAATATTCAGCTTCGAAACGGATGTTTTTGAAGCCAGAAGCTTCTACAGCGATCAGCTTGGGAGCGCCGGACTTACATTAAATTCCACATCTTCCAATTCCGACCTGACGAAAGACCTGCTCGAAAAAGGAAAACCTACAGGCTCATTTAAATTCCAGCTGAACCTGCTTGACGAGAATAGGAATTTCCTCGCACAGACTTCGAAGGAAGTTACATTCAGCAACCCTTCGCAAACGCTTAGAATTATTACTCCGGTTTCAAACAGCATCCAATCGGTAGGAAGCATTATTGCGCGGTGGAGTGCTATTAATGGAGCTGCTAATTATAAAATAAGGCTCGGCCAGAGGATAAATCCGTCTCAATCGCTCGAAGACGCGTTGGAATCGGGTACGCCACTTATTAACGATAAAATTGTAAGCGGGGAAATGACCAACGTAGATCTTAGAACACTGCTCGATAGGGAATGGCTGCCGGGGCAGGAACTGGTTCTCCGTGTATCTGCTTCGGTGGGAGGTGTTGGCGGCGGTGCCGAATTAAACAGCGAGATTGTGAATTTTACCATTGCCAACTCAAACGAAGCTCCTGTGGACGATGTTAAGAGCACACTTATTGCCTTATTAAACCGTTTACAGAATGACCAGGCTTCGCAGTTCGCTTCAGCTTTAAATAATGTGCCAATGGAAAATATTAAATTCTATAACGATCAGGGGAGTGAAATTACCTTTGCCCAGTTCCAGGCATTGTTTAACTCAGTGCTTAGCTCAGTTGTTAAAGTAACATTAACCAATCAATAAGGCAGGGGGACGGAATGGAAAAATATAAAATATTAACTGTTATAATAATTGCATCCCTTTTAGCGGGGGGTTTTGTCCTTTATAAACCTGGCGGCCCGGCGGTGGCAATTGTTAAGAAGGTAGTTAACGATGTCAAATATAAACTTTCCGATAAAGACGGATGGGATGCCGCAAAGGCAAGCCAGATACTTGCAGACCACGACGAAATAAGGACCGGCCCAAAATCGCTTGCGGTAATTCTTTTTACCGATGGTTCGGGACAGCTGCGCGTTAGGGAAAATTCAGTTCTTCAGATCTACGGCCGGAAGGATAATAAACAGCTAAACAAGAATACGTTAATTCAGAACGGAACCGTAAGCTTCGATGTAAGCAAGCAGTCGAACGAGGAATTCAAATTCACAACTCCTACTGCCGTAGCCTCTATAAGAGGAACAGGCGGGTTGCTGGGAGCTAACAACGACAGCACTTTCCTTAGTCTGGAACACGGTTCGGTCGATTTTCAGTCCCTTGTTCAGGGGGGCGGCGGCGGAACAGTTAATGGGGGTCAAACCGGGGTTATATATAAAGACGGCAGGTTTATAAGCAGGCAGTCCAACCAGAACGATTTAATGCTTTTACAGAGCGCTAAGAATACTAATACCAAGAAACTTAAGGTCAAGGTTAATAATCAGATACTCGAAATTGAATATTTGTCGCAGTAATGCATTAACAAATAAATTTTTTTGAAAAAGGGATTTAAGACAATGACAAAAAGAATTTTCACCGGAATTAGTATAATAATATGCCTGCTGAACGGCATAATGTTCGCACAGGCGAGCGACAGGGTTTCCTCGGTTAAATTTGATAATGCCATAGAAGCAAGGCCCCTGGAAATTAAGGCAGAGCTTATTAATTATCTTGATATTGCCGGCATGAACTTCGTATTCAAACCGTTCGGCAAACAGGATTATATGACAAGGGAAATGACAATTCAGGGGAGCAGCGCTTTTGTTACAATTCCCGCAGAGTATGTTATTCCCCCTTCGCTGGACTATTATATAAAAATTACCCTTAAAAACGGAAACGTTGAAACGTACCCTGCAGGCGCGCCGCAGAATACGGCGCCGCTTCAGATATCAATTGCCCCCGTTTCCGAAAAGGATAAACAGATTATTCTGCTCAGCCCCGAACCGGGGGAAATTTTAGTGCCCGATGAACTGTTCGTCTCGCTTTCGTTTATCAAGGCCCCCGAGAATGTAAAAATTGAAGCGACTAAAATTTATATTGATAATCTTGATGTTTCGGACAAAGTGATTTTATCGGGGGACCTTCTGGTATTCAGCGCGGCTAATTTTCCCAATCTAATACCGCACGGTGCGCATACAATAAAAGTAGAAATTTACGATAAGGACGGTTCGATTTATAATACAATTAATTCAAGCTTCCAGCTTGTAAGCGTTGAAACTGCACTTGCAATGGGGAAGAAATTGAAGACCAACGCAAACCTGAGGGCCGAATCGAGGAATGTATCCTTTAACAATAAAGATACCTGGTACAATAATGTTCTGGTAAACGGCAATGCCGATCTTGGCGACTGGAAATTAAATGGTTCGGCATATTTTACTTCGGAGGAGAAGAATTATTTACAGCCTATGAATAGGTATTCCGCCTCGGTTGAAAGCAGCTGGATGAACCTTAAAGTAGGGGATTCGTACCCTTCGTTTTCTAATCTTATTATGGAAGGTAAAAGGCTGCGGGGAATAAGCGGCGCTTTGAACCTCGGCTTTTTTAATGTTCAGGCCGCTTACGGCGATATTACCAGGGAAGTTGAAGGAAGTATAGTTGAAATGTACAACAGCAATTCATCCCAGCTTCTCCAGTCGGATGTTATAAAAATTGATTCGCTAAAATACGGCAAGCCGTACGCAAAGGTTAATCTGGCTACCTATTCAAGGAATGTTTTTGCAATACGCCCCTCATTCGGTTCGGGGGAAAATTTCCAGCTCGGGTTTTCGTACCTTCATTCTATAGACGATAAGAACTCGGTTAAACTGGGCACACGCCCGCAGGAAAACGTTGTAGCCGGCGCCGATTTATTCATAGGCATAGACCAGCGCAATATAGTGCTTACATCGCAGGCGGCAATAAGCTTTGTTAACAAGGATATTTCCACCGGTAATTTAACCGATGCGCAGGTCGATTCATTGTTCGGGCCGAATAAATTTATAAATGTCGATCCCGGTACGATTAAGGATATTAAAGGGATGGCGAGCAAAATTATTACAATTAACCAGTTCCTATCCCCCTTAAATCCGCAGGATTTATCCTCTCTTGCCGCCGAAACTGCAATCCAGTTCAATTATTTCAACAACAACCTTAAAGCGGGCTACGTATACCGGGGGAACGATTTCCAGTCATTCGGCCAGACATATATTCGTACGGATGTTAAAGGAATAAATATTACGGACCGTCTGCGTATGCTGGATAACAAAGTATTCCTTTCGGTAGGATACGAAAACCTTACAGATAACCTGCAGAAGACAAAGATTGCAACAACCACGTTCGAGACATTAAACGCCGCCATTTCAATATTCCCGCGGATTG
>DAHYUM010000140.1 GCA_027398005.1 bacterium | reverse complement strand
AAGTGTCCCCGGTTTCCCAATGGGCCGAAATACAAAGTACCGCTTCCGGTTTGGGAAGTAGTAACCCGAGCCTGCCCCATTCGGCGGTAAATTCATTTTCTTCAATTGCGTACATCGGGTTGCCGTGCCCGGCAAAAAGGGCAGGCATCAATTCGTTCCGTTCTGCAAAACTGTCCGTCATATTTTCTGCTCTGTTTTAATCAATTGTGTAATGTCAAACCCTTTCTGCCTGCACCTTTCAATTAATGTATTGTAGAGCGTATCATCCATTTTAGGTTCGCGCGAAAGGATCCATAGGTATTTTCTGCTGGGCGTGCCTACAACGGCATAGGAATAATTATCCTTATCCAGGTCTATAATCCAGTAATCTCCCCTGAAAGGCCAGAAGAACTGAACGCGGAACTTGGCGTTGCCGCTGTTTTCAACAAGAAAAGCCTTTCCAGTTGCGCTATCAGGTTCCCCATTAATGCTGTCTTTGCGGCACGAGTTCAACACCCTTACAGTCGTAGAATCGATAATGCTGTATTCTGCAGTAGTGCAGGTGCACCCTTTCTGGAAAGAGTTAGGCAGGCGGGCAATTTCGTACCATTTGCCGATGTACCTTTGAAGGTCGACATTATCAACCGTTGCCAGCGGGGCATAATTTGCTGTTCCGCAGCCGAATAAGGAAGCCAGCGATAAGATTATCATATAACCGGGTATTTTCTTCAAATTCATAGTGCTGTTCCGTTTTTTATTGTTACAACATATAAAGTAATGTAAAAAGTTCAACGGGCGCCAATAAAAAAGCCCGTCTGTTGGACGGGCTTGAATTTTAATTCAGGTACATATTCCTAACCATTTTTTTCGAATCCCACGGCGCGGGCTCGCCCCCCAGGTATTTATGGAACCACTCGAGGTGGGCATTATAATAAAGAGGCATCGATTTTAATCCGCTTGGCCAGTGCCCGTCGTTTTTAAAGATGATTAATCTTGCGTCAATTCCTTTTTCCTTAAGTACCGTAAAATAGCGGATGCTCTGGGTATAAGGAATTCTATAATCCTTTTCGCCGGTAATTATTAAGGCCGGTGTTGCGAAATTCTTTACATAACTGCTTGGCGACATTTTTTTATACGAGGCATCGCTTCCGGCTTTCATATTAATATCCCATTTAGGGAACCATAATTCTTCGGTTTCTTCGGCAAATTCGCCCAGGTCGTAAATTCCCATCATGGATGCGAGGCATTTATAGCGTTTGGTTTTTGCCTGAAGAAGGTTCATAAAGTAACCGCCGTAAGACCATCCCATAGCGCCTACTTTATCCTTATTTACGTAAGGCAGTTTTTCAAGTTCGTCGGTTACCTTCATTACATCCTGGAACACCTTGCCGTCCCAGTCCTTGGAAATTGCCGCCGTAAATTTCTGTCCGTAACCGGTAGAGCCGTGTGGATTAGGGAAAGCGAGCACATAGCCGGCGCCCGGGTAAACCTGCCAGTCGGCCCTGAAAGAATCCATCCACTGCATCTGTGGTCCGCCGTGTACATTTATAACAAGGGGATATTTCTTGTTCGGATCGAAATTGTGAGGCTTAACAATAAACACTTCAATCATTGCGCCTGCGGCGCCTTTAACCCACATAGTTTCGGCGGGCCTTATATCAACCTGTTCTGCAAGTTCCTTGTTGAATGAAGTCAGGTCGGTTTTGGTATTGTTTTTCAAATCGAATTTTGCCAGCTCAACAGGTTTGTGAACGAATGAATAGTTGTAAACAACGTAATCATCCTTGGGCGCAATTGCAAAACTCATTACGGGAACATCGGCAATTACTTTTTTAATTTTTGAATTTGCAATGTCAACATTGAACAAAGGCTGGTATCCCTTTTCGGCGCCGGTAAAATAAATCGATTTTGAATCGTTAGCCCATTCAAAATCAATTACCCAGTTATCGAAAGATTCGGTGAGTATTTTTGTTTTGCCTGTAGCGCGGTTATACAACGCAAGGCGCACCCTGTCCGATTCATAATTGGGAGTAGCCTGCGAAAGATATGCTATGTATTTTCCGTCGGGGGAATATTTTGGATTGTTATCGTTCCCCTTATTTGCGGCTGAGATGTTTTTTAATCCCGTGCCGTCTATAGAAACAGTATATACATCGCCGTTGGTAGATGATTCGGGATGCGATACGCGTTTGGAATCGAATGCAATTTCCCTGGAATCGGGGGAGAATACGTAGTTGCTGCTGCCCCCGGGGGCAAAAGCAGGCGAATGGAAATAACCGGGAGTTAAATCCTTTACGCTCTTATCGCCTATATTGTAAAGCATTACATGAGTATATTTCCCGTCTTCATATTCGGTCCAGTGGCGTATAAAAAGAGTGTCATCAAGGTGCGCCTGAATTGGGCCGTTTTCCATGGAGTCTGTAACTTTTTTATTCATTTCAACATCGGTTCCGTATTCGGGGAATACCTGCGCCTGAAAAATAAAATATTTGCCGTCGGCAGATAATTTAGGAGCAGAAACCCCCAGCCCGTAACTTGTAACCTGCACCGGTCCGCCGCCGTTTAGGGGAAAGTGCATAACCTGTTCGTTCCCATCCTTAAAGGCGGAATAATAAAATCCGCTTCCGTCATTATTCCAGATGGGCGAATAGCCGGCAACTAAGTCTTTCATTCCGCTGCCGTCTGAGTTCATAATGTAAATTTCAGTTTTCGAACGGGCCGTGTTAAGGTCCGATGCGGAAAGGGTGAAAAGAATTTTAGAGCCGTCGTTCGATATTACCTGCGAACCGGCAGATTTAACCTTGTATATATCGGCAATTGTAAATGCCCTCTTTTGCGCCTGAAGGGGAGCAATAAAAAGCACCATGACCGAAAAGAGAATAATTATGCGTTTTAACATTTAAACCTCCAAATTGTAAAATTATTTAAGCTTTAAAATTTAAGCATATAGGAGTGAAAGAAAAAAGGGGAAATAAGTAAAATAGGGATATAGTGAACATGAATATTCTGTTAAAGATGAATTTGAGCCCCGTTTATTGGTTTTAAGGGATTATTTTTTGCACTTAACTTTTTATTTCCCAAACCGTCAAATATCAAAATTGAATAATACTGGCAGGCTGTTCATGTGCATTATTAAATTAATTTAATTATTAAACTATAGCGCATATTCGCTTGTCAAAATTGTATACGGAATAAACAATAAAAAATTTAAATTGAAAAGATTGTTACTGAGAGGATTATTAGATGAAAAAAGGATTTAAGATATTAAGCATTTGTGCGCTGCTGTTGTTTATGTCTCTTTCATCCGCTTATGCAGGCAATGAAGATGAAGTTGTAATAGGCAAGTATGTAAAACTCTATTCCAAGGCAATGGATGAAGAACGCACAATGATTATAAGCGTACCCGATGATTACGACCATTCATCGGAGAAATATCCGGTTTTATATGTGCTTGACGGAAGCGTGCAGACTATGATTGAAGCCAAGGCCGATGTTCAGATGGCCAAATACTGCTATTCCCCCGAAATGATTATTGTGGCTATAGTAAACAACGACAGGAACCGGGATATGATGCCGGGCACCGATGCGGCCCCCAATTTCCTCCGTTTTATAACGGAAGAGCTTTTCGATTATATGAAAAAAGAATACCGTGTTGACGAGAACCAGAGGATTTTATACGGAGGCTCGAACGCAGGGCTCTTTACTATGTTCGCTTTTCTTACAAACCCCGATAACTTTACAGGGCATATTTCCAGCAGTCCTACTATCTGCCACCGTAAACAGATTATGATGGATATGGTCCAGAATATGATTAAGAAGGATGTAAAGCTGAACAAGTTTATGTATGTAATTTACGGCGATGTCGATTTTCCCGAAGTTACCGATACCCTCGCAGTATTCCTTCCGTGGCTAAGGGAACTGGGACAAAAGGGTTTGCGCCTTAAAGTGGATTACCTGCCCGAAGACGGGCACATTCCATACGGAAGCCTTCAATACGGTTTGATGGCTATGTACGAAGGGTATGCATATCCCCCCGAAAAGCTTGAGACGCAGGGGCTCGATTCGATGAAGGCATATTACGGCCGTTATTCAAAACGGGTTGGCTATGTGCAGAATCCTCCAAAGCAGAAAATATTGTTCTTCGGACAGGAAATGCTAAGGCAGAATAAAGTAAAAGAGGCGGTTGACGCTTTTGAATACGCTCTTAAATTATACCCCGATGATTATACCGGCACTCTGCTTCTTGCAGTAGCGCACTTTAAGGATAACGAAATGGACCAGGCGCGCAAAGAGTATTTTCTTACGAAAGAAAAGATGAAGATGCTTAACGAAAAGTCGGATCCCCCGGTTGACGAATGGAAAGAACTTAAAAAGAAATTCGATTCGTGAGATAAATAATTTTTCAGTCTTTCTCCCCACCCCTAAGGTGCCGGAAAGTATCCGGCACTTTTTTTATACCCGCAGATATTAAAAAAGGGGCATTGAATAATGCCCCTTTAAGTAAACTGAATTTTTAACCGTTTTACTTTTTATGCTGTTCAAACCAGTCGAATACCGAATTCCACCAGAGGCGCGAATTCTGAGGCTTTGTAACAAAGTGGGTCTCGTCGGGGAAATAGAGGAACTTGCTTTCAACTTTCATTAATTGAAGCGCGGTAAATAATTCCATTGCCTGCGTGTCGGGAATCCTGAAATCCATACCGCCGTGAACTATAAGCATAGGTGTTTTGAAATTCTTTACAAAACGGTTGGGGGACCATTTTTCGTAATCGGTTCTGTCAACCCAGTATGGTGCGCCGTATTCCCACAGGGGGAACCAGAGTTCTTCGGTTGAACCGAACATGCTTTCAATGTCGAATACGCCGTCGTGCGATACGACTGCGTTAAAACGGTCTGTATGCCCTTCAAGCCAGTTAATCATGTAACCGCCGTACGAAGCTCCCGCGGCAAATGTGTTCCTGGAATCGATGAATTTGAAATTCTTTATTGCGTAATCGGCAGCGTTCATAAGGTCGGTATATGCCTTACCCCCCCAGTCGCGCGAAATTTCATCGCAGAATTTCTGTCCGTAACCCTGGCTTCCTCTCGGGTTAACGGCAACAACAACGTATCCTTTCGAAGCGAATAGCTGCGTATTCCATCTGTAATGGAAATCGTCAAGCCAATGCCCCTGAGGCCCGCCGTGAATTAAGAAGATAAGGGGATATTTCTTGTTCGCATCGAAGAAAGGAGGTTTTACAAGAATCGACTGTACTTTAGCGCCTTCGGCGCCTTCGCTCCAGAAACTTTCAATCTCGTTGAATTCAATATGCGAAAGAAGCTCTTTGTTAATATAGGTAACCTGTGTAACTCCCCCGCCGTTGGTCTTCATCTTAAAGATTTCGAAAGGAAGTGAGGAGCGCTGCTGTTTAAAGAATAATGTTTCTCCGTCCGATGAAAGGGCAAGGTCCTGGTTGCCGTGTTCCTTAAGGAATAAAATATTTTCTCCCGTGGCAGCATCAACACGGTAAATTGAATTATAAATTTCATTCGGCGCTTCAAAGAAAATATATTTCGAATCGGGGGACCATACAATCTGCCCTACGGTCAAATCTATTTTATCCGTTAGGTTTCGTGTTTCGCCTGTCTGCCTGTTATAAAGCATAATGGTTTTTCTGTCCGCCTCGAAACCCGCGCGCGCCATTGAAGTATATGCAATATATCTTCCGTTGGGACTGTAAACGGGCTGGCAGTCGTTCCCCTTGCTTATGCTTATCAATTTCTTTGCGGGTGTTTCCCCTTTGGTTACATCTTTGAAATTGATAATGAAAATATCGTTATTAGTGCTTGTTGCAACAACCTTGTCGGTATTCATAGTAAAGGCAACTTCATCCCCATCGGGCGAAAAGGTGTAATCCCATGCGGTGCCAAGGTCAACGGGGGGAACTTCGGAAGTGCTTCCGAGTGTAAGGTCGAATTCTTCGTTTGTTTCAAGATTATAAAGGAAAAGATGGCTTCTCTTGTCTCCTCTCCAATGGTCGAAATTGCGGTACATCAGTTCGGTAAAAATAGAAGCTTTTACAAGGCTTGCTTCTTTTTCTTTATCTCTTTTCTCGTTGCTTTCCTGGTCTATGCAGTCGGGATAAACTTCCGAAACGAACAGCATCTTCTTGCCGTCTTTAGACCAAACGAATCCGGAAGCGCCGGTATATAAATTGGTAATCTGCTTATCATCCGAGCCGTCTGTATTGGCAATCCAAATCTGCCCCTTTTTAGAATAAGCAATTTTCTTTCCGTCTGGGGAAAATTTGGGGGAGCTTTCGCCAACTTCGGTATTTTTAAAAGGACGAAGGTTCTTTCCGTCGCTGTCTATAAGATAAATATCCGAATTGCCTTTGTTGGTATCCATGTTATAGGTTGTAACGGCAAAAGCTATGGTCTTCCCGTCGGGGGAGATATCAAAGCCGCCAATCCGTTTCATCTTCCATAAATCTTCAACGGTAAGCGCTCTTTTCTGAGCCGCAAGCGGAATGGCAATGATAATTAATAAAAATAATGTTAATAGGTGTCTCATCGTAACCTCAATTTGTAATTACTTTACCGGAAATTTAAGAAAGAGGGGGGAGTAAAACCAAATAAAAAGCCCCGGAATGTTCCGGGGCTTCTATAAAATATCGAATAAGGCTAATTTATAGTAAATGTCGGGAATGAAATCATTTTAGTTTCATCCTGCGCGCTGTTTGTGCTTGTAAGGCTGCCCGTATAAGTTTTAACGCTTCCGTTCTGAATAATACGAAGGTTAAAATTATTTGCCGAACCGGAGTAGAGGTTTACCTTAATTGTGTACTGCCCGGCAGTCATTTTCTTTAAGCTGTAGATGTTTTCAACTGCATTGCCGTATGGTGATTGCAGCCAGTCCCTGTCAAGCTGAAGCGATCCGTCCGACGAGGTCTTGTTGCTCCAGTAAACGTGAATGCTGTTCGGTCCGTAAAGATGCAGGTCAATATCGGAAGATTTGCCCGATTGTGTAACCCATGTTAAAGTAGCCTGGAACTCGCCCGTTCCGTAAGTAACTGTAGGCAGAGGCCAGTTTGTTGGCGAACCAGCAACCCAGGAGCCGCCCCCCGGCATAGAAAGGGTTGTCCATCCGTCCCCGGTTGAAAGAGGTCCCGAGTATGTAACCGGCTGGCTGATAGTGCCCGAAGCGGGAACCGTATAGGTTTCAATTACAGGCAGTGTACTTAAAGTGCCCGGCTTTGTCCTTGTAATCCAAATCTGGTATGTAGCCTGCGCAAGATGGATGTGTGTTTTTGGCAGCGGGCCGCCGGCAGGATACGAACCGGTTGAGCCGGAAGCACCGACAACATTAGGGTACC
>DAHYUM010000013.1 GCA_027398005.1 bacterium | reverse complement strand
TGATATAAGAAGCATGTTCGGCGTTAGGGCTATCCGCTTCCAAAAAAGACTTGAAGTGGTAATTGAACTTGAAATCTGGGATGAAAATTCGGAATATACAAGAACAGGACTGGATGAAACACATATAAATCTGCTTGACGTAGAAATTCCTTTTATAAAACTGCCTATACTGCCGGGAAAGAATATTACTGTAATTTCGGAGGTAATTGCATTAAATTACCTTCTAAAACATTACGGATACGATGCCGCCCAGGTATTTAACGACCGATTAATGGAGCAATTACAGCAAAAAACGCAGAAAACCGACCGTGCAATCAATTATTTTGAGCACGATTTCGAGTAAAATTTAGTTAATTTGAGGCTTGACACAATAAACCTCATTGCTTATCTTCGCATTCGAGAATAATGTATGAAGACATTTTATTATTTTTCTAAAAATAGACTCAAATTTGTAGAGGTCAAGAATTTTTACGCAAAATTCGTATTTGTTCTTGTTTTCACCTCTATTATAATTTCATTTTTCTTGGTGGGAAGCTATTATATATTCGATGAAATTATAAATTCCGATAATAAAATCTCATCATTAAAAACTTCAAATAACGAATTAAAAGCCAAACTTGCCGAATACGGCCAGAAATTTTCCGATTTAAGCTCAAAAATTGAAGATATCGGTAAAAAGAATAACGATTTCAGGCTTATTACTAATCTTACCCCCATCAGGGATGAAGATTACGGCATTGGCGGCGGCGTGTTTGCTAATACAAACTATTCAAGCTCGAATGAATTAAGAAAGGTTCTTGATAATATAGATAAGACCATTTCTGATGTTTCACTTAAGGTAAACCTTGAAAAGAACAGTATAGACGAGATTAAAACCACTTTCGAAAACAACCAGAAATTATACGATTGTCTGCCTGCCATTCTGCCCGCGGAAGGATATATTGGGGATGAATTCGGTATGCGTTTCCATCCTATTCTAAAGGTGACCAGAATGCATAACGGCATAGATATAGTTAATGAAGTTGGGACCAAAGTATACGCCCCCGGCAACGGAGTTGTTAGTTTCGTTGGCTGGCGAAGCGGTATGGGGCGTACAGTTGAGATTGACCATGGATTCGGCTATGTTACTGTTTACGGACATTTGAGCGAAGCACTGGTTAAAGAAAAACAGACCGTCCAAAGGGGAGATTTAATTGCATTGATTGGCAATACGGGCGAGCTTACTACAGGTTCACATTTGCATTACGAAGTATGGCACGACGGTGTTGCTCTCAATCCCCGCAATTTTATATTTGAAGACTTAAAAATATTTCAATCCGCAAATAAAAACTAATATTGTAGGAGCAAAATAATGATCTGGACAGTTGAACTTGCATCTTATCTTGATGACGCACCCTGGCCTGCAACAAAAGAAGAATTGCTTGATTACGCCGAAAGAATCGGCGCTCCAAGAGAAGTTATGGAAAACCTTACCGAATTGGAAGATACAGAAGAACCTTACGAATCGATTGAAGATATCTGGCCCGATTTCCCGACTGACGAAGATTTCTTTTACAGCAGTGAAGACGATGAATCCTAGTGAGGCCGGCGGCAGCGGATTCTGGAACGATATTATAGGCCAGACTAAGGCAACGGAGATTTTAAATAATATTTACACTTCGAGGCGTGTACCACACGCCTTTCTTTTTTACGGCCCCGAAGGCTCGGGCAAATTCTTTACAGCAATCCGCTTCCTGAAATTAATTAATTCTTCGGCCGATGAGGAGGTTTATAAAAAATATGTAAAGAATCTTTCTTCATTATCGGAGCCTGCTGTTAAACTGGTATTTGCACTCCCCAGAGGGAAAGGGGAGACGGGGGACGATTCCTCTTACGATAAACTTCCGCAGGATACAATTGAATTAATTACCGAACAGATTGCAAAACTTGCAGGCAACCCTTACCACAGGCTTTCGGTTGAGGGAGCTAATACAATTAAGATAAGCAGTATAAGAGATATAAAAAAATTCTCCAATTACGATGATGGTTCGGGCATTAAGAAAGCGGTTATTATTTACGACGCGCATCTGATGGCAGACGAAGCTCAGAACGCACTGCTAAAAAATCTTGAGGAACCGCCGGAGAACATTATCTTTTTTCTTCTTACCTCTAACAGGGAAAAACTTCTGCCCACAATATTTTCCCGCTGCTGGAATGTGCAGTTCAATCCTCTTACCACCGCACAGGTAAAAGAGATACTTATAAATTATTTTAAGCTTGACGAAAAGAAAGCCGATGCCCTTGCTAATTTCAGCGACGGATCCCTTTCGAACGCGCTTAACCTTCTGCGCTACGATATCGATTCGATTCTTGATACGGCAGTACAGACAATACGCTTTTCGCTGGCGCGGAAATTTTATCTTGCCAACAAGGCTATGGAAGAGCAGATTGACCTTAACGACAAGGCGCATGTCCAGTTCTTTATAAGCGCACTTATAAAATGGCTTAAAGATGTAAATAAACATAAATATACGGGAGAGATTGACACCTTCCGGAATCATGAAGATACCATTGTGAAGTTTAATTCAAAATTTAATAACTTAAATTTAGGACAATCGATTCTGAAATTGGAGCAATTGATGAAGCTGATAGATAATAATCTTAACTTGAATATAATACTTCTAGGTATTATATTTGAACTGTCAGCATTATCTGTAAGGAAATAAAAGTGTATAACATAGATCTTTCTTTCTTCAAAAGTTCCTGCGTAGATGAGGAATCTGCGAAGCAGGAAGTAAAATACAACGAGATTTACAAAGACAAAATTATCGATACAATCTCTGATAATTACCCCTCAATTAGCGGCTGTTTTACATGCGGCGCCGAAAGTTCTTCCCAGACCCCATTCGATTCCCGCAGCATTATTGAAGCGGAATGCAACGGTCTTTTAGGCTGCCATTACTGCGAGAACAGGGATAATATTGACCTTTTGCCCGGGGACCTGATTCTTGTGCAGAACGGTGAGTGCCTCGAAATTGCCACCGTTAAACTGATGGGGGAAATTGTACGCCTTAAGAGGCAGATTTACGGCTGTTACGAAGAAGAATTGCCGTTCATTTTAAGAAAGGTTACTAACGAAGATTTTGATAAGTATATCAAAAATATGAATGACGAACAGAACGCTAAACCTTTCTTCAAAAAATGTGTCGATAAATACAGCCTTGTAATGAAGCTTGTTAATATCCATTACCAGTTCGACAGGAAGAAATTATATTTCTTTTACACTTCCGACGGCAGAGTCGATTTCAGGGAACTTGCCAAGGAACTGGCCTCAGAATATAAAACAAGAATTGAGCTTAGGCAGATTGGCGTTAGGGACGAAGCCAAGAGAATTGGGGGTGTTGGAACCTGCGGAAGGGAATTCTGCTGTTCTTTATTCCTAAATAATTTCAAAAGGATTTCAACCCAGACGGCAAACGACCAGAACGCGGCGGCTAACCTTTCTAAATTAAGCGGCCCATGCAGCAAACTTAAGTGCTGTCTCTCGTTCGAAATTTAAACTATACCAATAGATAAGTTTCCATTCCTTTTATGCCGGATATATTTTCCGGCATATCTTAATTATTTTATTGTTTCTTCCCCTCTTTATTTTTAATTTTAATTCCGGACTGGCATATATTATGAACGGCCGATGTTTTAATTCACAATAATAGACTATAAAAAAAGAAAGGAGTTAAAAAATGGGAATAAAAAATGTTGCCGTAGTTGGGGCAGGTACAATGGGGAATGGTATTGCTCACGTTTTTGCCCAGCACGGATATAAAGTTTATCTTGTTGACCAGGAGGAAAAGTTTTTAGATAAAGCTATTGCAACAATTACTGCCAACCTAGACCGCCAGCTCAAAAAAGAAGTTATTACACAGGAAATTAAGGATAAGACACTTAAGAATATAAATAAGACTTTAAGTATAGCCGCTCTTCCGGCTGATATCGATTTTTTTATTGAAGCCATTTACGAAAACAAGGATGCCAAACTTAAAATTTTCAGGGAAGCAAAGGAAAAATTCGGCGATAAAACATTTTACGCTTCAAACACATCTTCAATTTCAATTACAGAGCTTGCCGCGGCTTCAATACCCGAGAAATTCATCGGCATGCATTTCATGAATCCGGTTCCCGTTATGAAACTGGTTGAAGTTATTAGGGGCTATTCTACAACAGACGAAACATACAGCCTTATTAAAGAACTTTCTATCTCGCTCGAAAAAGAACCCGTTGAAGTGCACGATTATCCGGGCTTTATATCAAACAGAATTCTTATGCCTATGATTAACGAAGCCGTCTTCGCATTGTACGAAGGGGTTGCAAAGAAAGAGGAGATTGACACAGTTATGAAACTGGGTATGAATCATCCTATGGGACCCTTGACACTGGCGGATTTTATCGGTCTTGATCTTTGCCTTAACATTATGGATGTACTTTACAACGGATTTAAGGATTCGAAGTACAGACCTTGTCCGCTCCTTGTTAAAATGGTTAATGCCGGCAAACTGGGGCGTAAAACCGGCGAAGGTTTCTACAAGTATTAAAATTTAATTTAGGCGGCCGGTAAATATGTTTCTGCCGGCCGTTTTCTTTTTTTTGTTGGGAAATATTATTGCTGAATAAGTTATAAAATACCTTCTCCTGAATTATTAAATTAAATCGAGCAGAAAATGAGACGTAATGCGTTATTTCTTATTCTGCCGCTTTTGCTGATATATCGGACTGCGTGTCCGCAATTATCTGCTTTTGAAACAGCAGATTCTTCCAAACCATTCATTAAAGTCCATTACCTGGGACATTCTTCATTCATTTTCAGTTTTGATAATGGCAAAACAATGCTTATCGATTACGGCGAATCCAATGCTTACGGACTGGATAGCCCGATTTACGGTATTGGTTCATTTAAGCCTGATATAGTGGCATATACGCATCACGATGCGGATCACGACCGGGGTCTGGCATTCAATAATGCCGAACTGGTGGACCGGAGACAATATTCTAAATACGGAATTGAAATAACTCCGGTACCGGTTACGGAAAGGGTTAAAAATGATAATTGCGGATATCTGATTAGGTATAAGGGGCTTATAATACTTCATGCGGGAGATTGCCAGGGATTGATGACAAACGGGGCTGATACGGCTTCTATAAGGGCTTTAACGGGAAGTTTATCCGGAAGTCTGGACATGGTAATGATTCCGGTTGGCTGGGTAAGGAATATTGTGCCCGAAGCCGCGGCGTTTGCCGGCTTGTTCAAAGGGACAAGGATTATACCGATGCATTACTGGTCGAAAGAGGAAAAGAAAGATTTTCTTTCTTTAATCGAGGCAAAAGAAGAGTTTAAAATAATTCCTATAAAAAATCCTTTTTACATTTTAAGAAAAGACAAGCCTGAGAAAGGGACAATAATAATAAGCCTAGAGCCGGGAAAATATGAGAAAAAGAAGGAGTAAAGGTAGAATTGCAGGGTTAAGGAGTTTATCCGAATATTAGCGAAAATGAGGTTTTGGACAAGTTTAATATTCGCATAATGTATATTATGTAAACTAGAATTTATTTTAAGGGACGAGCAATTTGATGGTTTTTTCCTGCAGTTTTACTTCGAACTGCTTGACTAGTTTCTTCTCCATTTCCCCGTCTATATGGAGGTAATATGGTTTCTCCAGTTCAATTTTGTAATAATCGGATTGGAAGAGTTCCACTTCGGAAAACTCTTTAATCCTGTTCGATAAAACCTTCGGGAAGTTCAAAATAATGCGTGCCTTACTCAATACATTGATAAAGCAGAGATCGAGCCTCCTATCGTCTAATTTTGCGTCTGGAGCCAAATAAAAACCCCCGCCGGAGGTCATACCGTTATTTACAGATAAAAGAATCATCTTCTTATCAACTGTACAGTTGTGGTCCGTTATTTTAACCTTTAATGGAGTGTAATGGAAAATGGCTTTTAAAAGGGACAGAATGTATGAAAAATTGTTCCTTTTTCTTATTTCAGAGACATATTTGGCTATTAAGGAATCGAGGCCGACGCCAACGGCATTGCAGAATTTCTTCTGAAAGGTTGTGCCATCCTCGTAAATGCCCTCAACAACGCCAATATCTATATTCAAATAGTTTTTATACCGGCTGAAATCGAATTTACTGCCGCCGGAACGCCCGTTCAGGCTTAATACGGTTCTGTGGAGGTCGTTTCCTGTACCCTGCGAAAGGAAAATAATGCCTGTATTATGTGTTAAATCGGCAGAATTTATTATTTCGTTAATGGTTCCGTCTCCGCCGGAGCATACAATAGTCTGGTACTTTCCGTTAACACTTCTAAGAAAATCGATAGCGTGCCCCCGGTATTCAGTAATCAGGGTGTCAAATTCAATACCCGAAAAACGCATGCTTTCTTCAATAATAGTGTGAGGAACCCTTTTATGGTCGGGCCCTGAAATAGGATTATATATAAAAAGCGATTTACCCTGAATCATTTCTTTAATATCTCTTCAAAGAATGAGTCAATAAATTCCTCCTGGTTGAATTTAAGAAGGTCATCCGTGCCTTCCCCTACCCCGATATACTTAATTGGAATTTTATAACGGGAACAGATATTGAATATAATTCCCCCTCTTGCAGTACCGTCTAATTTAGTTACAATAAAACCGGTAAGATCAAGCAGGCTATTGAATTCCTCTGCCTGTCTTAATGCGTTTTGGCCATTATTAGCGTCAATAATAAGGAGTATATCGTGCGGAGCCGAAGGTATCTGTTTCTTTATTACATTCTTAACCTTGGCAAGCTCTTCCATAAGGTTCTTTTTGTTGTGAAGCCTTCCGGCGGTATCAATAAGCACATAATCGAACTTTTCTGTTTTAGTCTTTTCGAGAGCGTCAAAAATAACCGAAGCCGGGTCTTTGGAATAATTGCTGAAAATAACCGCTCCCGATCTTTTAGCCCATATTTCAAGCTGTTCATTTGCAGCTGCGCGGAATGTATCGCCAGCAACAATAAGCACCTTTTTTCCTTCCGAAATCATTTTATTGGCAAGCTTACCCAAAGTAGTGGTTTTGCCTACTCCGTTTACTCCTACAATCAAAATAACATGGGGCAGGTTTTCTCCTTCGAACGCTTTATTCCGGTCGGTAATTAAGGAATCTTTTAGAACGCCTTTGGCTGTCAGCACAAGAGTTTCAACGTCCCTAATCTTCTCCGATTTCATGTCCTTCCTTATCGTGTCAATCATCGAATCAGTAATTTCAGCACCGAAATCGCTCTGGAGCATGATAGTCTCAAGCATTTCTATTTTATCTTCATCAAGAACGGCTTTGCCGGTTACTACTTCCGTTAAAGTATTTATGAATTTTTCTGATGTCTTTTTTAAAGCTTCTTTAATTTTGTTGAACATACCGAATATCCCTTACGAGCTCTTTAGCCCTCTGAAAGTAAATTAATAATGAACCGAAAATAAAAAATATGCTAATCCATTTTAAAGCCATCTCGGCCGGCGGAATGGATAAAATTACCGAAAAGAAATAAAACCCTATGGCCACAACGCAAAGCTTACCAAATAAATTGGATGGGAGCACCATGCCGGTTACACTTTTTATATATGCGCCCCCTACAAGAATTAAAACATCCCGTGCAACTACCAGAATCAGGTAAAAAAGGCTTACACGGGCCTCAAAATAAAGAGTCGTTATTACTGCCACGATGAATACTTTATCCGCAATCGGGTCAATATATTTGCCTGAATCGGATATCTGGTTTAATTTACGGGCAGACCAGCCGTCCAATAGGTCGGTTATCCATGCTCCAATTAAAATTATAAAGACTGTCGAATCACTGAAATGATAAAGGCTTTTAAGAGGAACGAACAGGAATCCCCCGCCTAACCTTATAAAACTGATAAAATTGGGAATTGTTATTATATTTTTCATTAAATATTATTTACAATTCTGTTTAATTAAATCAATTATCATACTTCAGTTTATTAAAATTATCGTATATCTTAACCGGATAGTTGCCCGAGAAGCAGGCGGTACAGAATTCCGATGGTTTGTGGTCTATCATTGCGCTTAACATTTCATCTATTGTAAGGTAATGCAGACTGTCCACCTCCAAATATTTCCTAATCTCTTCAATATCATTCCCGAACTTGTTGGCAATAAGTTCCTTCTTCGAGGGGAAGTCCATTCCATAGTAGCACGGATTTAAAATCGGAGGGGATGAAATGCGCAGGTGTATTTCCTTCGGATTTGCTTCTTTTATCAGTTTAATAAGCTGTTTCGAAGTCGTGCCACGCACAATGGAATCGTCAATTAAAACGACGGTCTTATTTTCGAGCACACCTTTGACCGGATTAAATTTAATTTTTACACCAATTTCGCGGTTTTTCTGGTCAGGCAGAATAAATGTCCTGCCTATATAGTGACTTCTAATAAGTCCGATTTCAAGTTTCGATGCAATATTCTGTTTTTCAAGCTGGCTCTGGTAACCGATTGCCACGGTATTTGAGCTATCGGGTACGCTTATAACAATTACCTTTTCGCCATCCTTATCTACCACCGGATGGTTTTGGGCCAATACTTTCCCTAATTTTCTTCTTATTTTATCTACATTGCTCCCAAATATTCTGCTGTCGGGGCGCGAGAAATAGATGTATTCAAATACACAATGAGTATTTTCTACTGGAGCACCGGTTTCGGGGGAGAATTTTTCACTTTTAACCCCGTCCGAATCGATAATTACCAGTTCCCCCGGTTCAATATCCCTTACATATTCGGCAGAATTAATGTCCAGTGCGCATGTTTCTGAAGTAACTATATAGGAACCGTTTAATTTGCCCAGGCAAAGGGGTCTGAAGCCGTTTTTATCCCTTGCCGCTATAAGTTTATCATCTGTTAATATTACCAGGCAGAAAGCCCCTTCAATCTGGTTTAACGCATCTTTAATCTGCGCAATAAGGTCATTTCCCCTGCTGCGGGCAATCAGGTGCAAAATAACTTCAGTATCGCTCGAGGTCTGGAATATTGAGCCTTCGTTTATCAGTTTTTCTCTTAGAATAGCCGCGTTTGTAAGGTTTCCGTTATGCCCAATAGCCAGATTGCCGTTTTTATAATGCATATAAAGAGGCTGAATATTCTTCTCTGAGCCGGATGCTCCGGTTGTGGAATAACGGTTATGCCCAATTGCAACCTTGCCGGTTAGTTTATCCTTTAGTATAGATGCGTCGGAAAAGACATCGGCAACCAGACCGAAATCCCGGTGGATTGAAAGATGCTTCTTCCCTTCAACATCCTGGATTGTAGCAATACCGGCCGCTTCCTGTCCCCTGTGCTGAAGTGCCAGAAGCCCGTAATAGGTATAAACAGAAGCGTTATCAATGCCGTAAATGCCGAATACGCCGCAAAAACATTTAGGTTTATCGCATGTGAGAGATCTTTGGGTCATTAATAATCCCTATAAAAATTTAGATTTTAAATATATAAAAAATTCGGGAGAAAGGGGTCTGCCTAAGAATGGGTAAAGTTAACCCAGCGGCAAGGCGATGCTTCCTTTATTCCCGAATGAATGGCAATTTTTTTCAATTTTTGGTACCCCGGCGGCAGAGCCGCAAAACCTTAATTACAGATAATAAATTTCCTCATTTTATAAAATGCCGCCTCTACAGGGGTGAATTATGTTAGGATAAAATCTATTGTCTTTGCAAGCAGAGCAATTAGCCCCGAATATTTGATAACTCAGCGGCAGAGCCGCGACACCTTTGTTTGGTAAGTTTTAAGGGAACGTTCAATATTCTTTTTGGCAACGGGATCGTTCTCTATAAGATACCAGATTTTATTCATTTGTCGAATATTTACCAAAATATTTTTATTTAAGCCTTTTAATTACAAAACCGCTAACCTCGTAACCGGGGATTAAAATTCTGCCATTCGGAAAATCTACGTTCTTTATCTGCAATCGGATTACGGCATTGCCCCCCATTGCAACCGCCTTTTTATATAATTCAAAAACCAATTCATTGGGGTCAAGATCCTGAATCCATGCTTCGGTATCCATATAAGTATATAACCGATAACCCCTCGGCACATTCATATTGACCTCGGGGCTTTTGACCGCGGGCACCATTTGAATGGTTATCAGGCCCATCGATTCGTATTTGTCGGTATAATTTTCGGGAGTGAAAAGAAATCCTTTGTCAGCGTATTGGGTAAAATCGAATCCTGAAATTATTAGAACCCTTCCAGTATCCTGAAATGCAGAACAGCCATAAATAAAAATTGTCAGCAGAAAGAATGATATGAACCTCCTCATAACACACCCCTATTATTTTATTTTATATTTTCCCCTCCGGTTTTGTTTACATCTTCGTGGGGGATTTACTCTTTCTCTTTTTCAGCCGTAATCAAATTAACTTTATATAAAATATCTTGCAATAGATTCCGGTAACTTTTCTCCTCAGTGGTGTAATTCTATTTTGGTTCCCTTATAAAGGAAAGTGAATCTATTCCATCAAGAATCCAATTCAAATCAACTCCTAATTCCATAAGCTTTCTTAACAAGGGTGCATCCATTTCACTGCGGCTCTAATTTTATCTTGCTTTTATTTTTTCTACAAAGGTTCCGCGGCTCTGCCGCTGGATTATCAAATATTGGGGATTATTGCCCTTCACGCAACGTCATTCCATGAACAAGAAACTCGAGTGCGATAAAATGTCCCGCAAAATGCCCACAAATTTAGCTGACAATCGCTCATTCAGGGTAAACAGTTTAAAAACAAAAAGGGCGAATATGTTAAATATTCGCCCTTTTGAAGTCGGAACGGCGGGATTTGAACCCGCGACCCCTTGAACCCCATTCAAGTGCGCTACCCGGGCTGCGCTACGTTCCGTAAAAACTAAATTTGCCGGCTCAAATTTACCAAAAAATGTTTTAATTCCAGCAATAAAATTTGATTTGGGCTGTTATTTGTTGAAATAATTTTCGGCTGGGGAATTTCTTCCGCTTCAGGCTGGGGTTCAGTAAAGATTGTCTTATCATCCAGAATTTTTTTAGCCCCCTCAATAGTGTACTTTTCTTCCCTAAGGAGCTTTTTAATCTGTAGAATCAGGTTTATATCCTTATTGGTATAAATCCTGTTGCCTGCCCTGTTCTTGCTAGGGCGCAGTTGGCTGAACTCGGTTTCCCAGTAACGGAGAATGTACTGTTCTACTCCGGTTAATTTGCTAACCTCGCTAATTGAATAATATAGCTTTTTCAATCCGAAATTTTTCATATCACAAAATAATTATATTTGTTTTTATATGCATATTAAATTCGAATTTAAGGAGAAAAATAATTGCAGTAATCCTTCTATTCATTTCCAATTAACTTTTTGACGGAATATACAGCCGCAATATAACTAAACTCTTTTAAACCGCAAATCATACCGGTGCAGGCCGCGGCGGTAACCGATGTATGTCTGAAATCCTCCCTTCCGAAAATGTTGGAAAGGTGCACTTCAATCTTGGGGCCGCGGAATATTTCGAGTGCGTCACGTATGGCAAAAGAAGTATGCGAATAAGCTGCCGGGTTAATAATTAATGCGTCGGCTTTGCCTGTCGACACGATAATTTTATCAATTATCTCCCCTTCTCCGCTGCTCTGGAAAAACTCGAATTCAATTTCGGGGAACGAGGAAGCAATTTTCTCCTCAATTTCCTTTAGAGAGAGGGTTCCGTACTGGCTTTTATCGCGCAGGTGAAGCGCATTTAAATTAGGACCGTTGATAATTAAAATTTTCATTTTGTCTCGTCAAATTCTTCTATCAATTCTCTAATCTTGGGGGGCATATAAATATCGTCAATGCCCAGTTCCTTAAGTGCTACGGCAAGAGTAATAACCTTTCTTTGAAGAGTGGCAAGCTTATTAAGCACTATAACCTTGTTTGCCTGAACAATGCAGTAGCCCCCTTTAAAATCCCCTTTCTCAAAACGTACGGTAACGCCCAGCTGGCTGGCTACCGACCGGAGATCCTGAAGGAGTGTTTCGAATTCTTTTTCTTTAATTTTCATTCTTAGTCAATGGTTTGAATATGAAAAAGAGAAGAATGCTTACAGTAGAAAAAATAGAGACGAAAGAATACATGCCGAATTTTGTAACCCTCTGCTTAATAAGCTCGAGGGCAGGCTGAACGGAAATTGTTAAATTGTTCGCCTGAACCGCAAAATTAAAATCGTATTTGAATATCAAATAGAGCTCAACCGGCATGGTTAAAATAACAACGAGTAGCGATATAAAAAGCCATCCGTTATTGCGTAAACCTAGCTTACTGGTAAATGTAAATAGAAGGAAAAAGATAACGAATAAGGCGTAACATATTATGTTTATTGTGATTACAGGGTAAACGGTATAAAATATACCAAGAAGGTCTGCCTTGGCATAAACTCCCTTAAGGGCCATAGTCCCCGGTTCAAAAAACTGGAAGAAAATGAGGTTCTTGGCCACATAAGTGCCAAGCCATAAAGCATATGAAACAAATGTAATTACAAGAATTACTTTAGAAGTTTTTGAAAGATTTTTCATATAATTTCATAAATTTTAAACAAAAATAATAAAAAAATATGAATATTGCCTCAATTGATATTGGTTCAAATTCGGTAATTCTTTTAACAGGTAAAGTTGATAAGGATTCCAACCATTTTACCCCGTTAAAAAGCTACTATGCAACCCCCCGAATAAGCAAAAACCTGGTTAAAGGGGGTAATTTCAGCACTGATGCCGTTAAAAGACTTAAAGAGACCTTGAATGAGTTTATTGCAATTGCCCTCTCTTCCGGGGCAGAATTGATACTTCCTGCTGCAACGCAGGCATTCCGCAGGGCCGGAAATGCCCCTTTAGTAGTAAATGAGATTAAAGAAGAGCTTGGCATTGAGATAAGAATTCTATCCGGCTACGAGGAGGGAATGTTCACTTTTGCAGGGGCAACCTCTAATATTGAAGATTATTCAGGTTATATGATAGATATAGGAGGAGGAAGCACAGAAATATTTGTACGCGATAACGGCAATATTCATTTTTCGCACAGCTATAATTTCGGGGCCGTTAGCACCTGCGAACATTTGAAGGCTATACCTCCTTTTGGAAAGGAAAAGATTGAAGAAATTATGCAATATGTTACTGATAATATTAGCAAGACCCTCCCCATCCCATCTCATCCCCTGCCTGCCCTTGCCGTTGCGGGAACCCCTACAACACTGGCATGCATGCAGCTTGGCACTAAAATATTCAACGAAGAAATGATTGACGGCTTTAAGCTTCACAAAGATAATATCGGGCTTTTTATAAAAGAGATGGTGCAAATGACTCCGCTTCAAATATTGGAAACTTACGGGGATATAACAGCCGGCCGCGAAGACGTTATTCTTGCAGGGACTGTTATACTTTATACAATTATGGATTTGATTGGGACATTAGAAATAATAGTCTCAACCCGCGGTTTAAGGCACGGAATAATTTTAGACTATCTGAAAAAACTTACCTGATTTAATACGCGTATGGCAGCAGGAACATTCCCACGGTTAATATTATGCCGAAAAGCAGTCCGAATATTATGGAAAGCATTTTACTCCCGGTAAGGGCATAAAACCCTTTTATTGCAAGGAAACATCCCCACAAATAAATTACCGCTTCAACCCCGTAAAGCACCATAGCGGCATTATGCTTAAGGGCCAATGGACTGGGATTATGGTAAAACCAGTGTTCGCCGAATAAAGCAAATTCTATTGGGGCTAGTATGAATAATATCATTACAGAAGGCATAAAAGAATATGCAAGTACTGCGGCTACGCTCTTGAATTTATTTTTGTAACCGGTCATATTGAAAATTTTAGTTGAAATGTAGGCAATAAGAAGAATGGTAGCTATAAAAATTGCCGCCGCGGGAAATACCTGAATAAAGGGAGTCTCGTTTATGCTGTTTTCGGGGGAAAGAAAATTGGCAATTATTAAGGAATTGGTGAAATATTTTGCCCCCATGGCAATAAGCAGAAAAACTATATAATTCTTATGTTCCGAAAAGATAATTTCCTGAAAGGCCTTCAACGGCGATTCAATGAGATACCAGATGATTTTCCAGAGGTCTATATTAAAAACTTTCCCTCTTAAATAAGCCTTGCAGCTGCTGCAGGTTTCTTTATAATATTCGTTTTCAGCTCCGCAGTTCTGGCAAATTATCCGGTGTTTAATATTCATAAGCCTAACTTTATCCTTAATGTATAATTTTTAACATTATTCATTTCCGAAACATTAAAATCGAATAAATGCGCATCCACGTATGAATCCACAATATTAATTAAATATGTAAGAGCCATATAAACAAAGTATGTATCACGTGTGTCCCTGTAATAATCCCGTATCTGAATATTGCGGGAACTCGGGTCTGCCGCGGCGTAACCTTCATAATCTTTATAAAGCCTGTTATTGTCCAATGCTTTATAAGCAAAATACCCTAAAAAGCCCCATACAATAGGTATTTTCCAGTAAGATTGATTGTAAAACTGCCCCCATCCGGGTAAAATTGCGCTTCTAAGCATAGCTCCCGTAGGGGATTTCTGCATAACAAACTTAACCGTATCCGGTTTATTAGACGTAAGAGAATCGATTTTTGTTTGAGCTTTTAAAGGAAAACCGGCTAAAACAAGTACAATCAAAAATTTAATTATATGTTTTTGTAATAAGTTCAAATAATTCGTATAACCGTTCTAGTTCATCCTTTGAATAAAATTCTATTACAATTTCCCCCGCGCCGTTCTTGTTCTGCTTTAAACTTACTTTAGTAGCAAGAATGTTTCTAAGCCTGGACTCAAAATCGCGGTTGGTTATAGCCTCTATGCTTGTCCCCTGGCTTTTTACCCCCTCTTTATTCCCTTTTTTATCTGGATTAAGAATGCTCTTAACCAGTTCTTCAACTTTTCTAACCGAAAGCCCCTGCTTCTTAATTTTATCGAGGATAAGAAGCTGAATTTTCTCGGAGGGAATATTTATAAGAGCCCTCGCATGCCCCATGGAAATTTCATTTTTAATAAGGCTCTGCTGAATATCTTCGGGAAGCTTTAGCAGGCGGATTGAATTGGTTATGGTTGTTCTGTCCTTGCCTACACGTTCGGCAATTTCCTCCTGCGAAAGTTCGCATTCATCCATAAGCTTTTTATAAGCGTGCGCAACTTCAATTGCGTTAAGGTTCTCCCTCTGAATATTTTCAATAAGGGCGAGGGCAATCATCTGTTCTTTGGTATCGGCTTTAATTATATAGGCTGGAATATCCCTGAATCCGATTTCGCGGCATGCCCGCAGCCTTCTTTCCCCCGAAATAAGTTCGTAGCCGTTCTGCCCGTTGCGTCTAACTGTAATCGGCTGAATAAGCCCGTTCTCGAGAATCGATTTTTTCAACTCGTCAAGGGCGTCTTTGTCAAATTCGGTCCTGGGCTGGTAAGGGTTTTCTATTATAGCGCCAACCGGCAGACGGGCTAGTATATCATTGGTTAATCCGTCGTCTTCCTTAATTTCAGATTGAGGGAGAGCAATTGCATTGCCGGTGTTCTCTTTAGTACCGGGATTTATAAGAGCGCCTAATCCTCTTCCAAGAACAATTTTACCTTTTGTCACTTAATTTTTCCTTTTGTTTCTATTTTATTTCTTTCAAGCAGTTCAGCGGCAAGCGACATATAATTTTTAGCGCCGCTCGAAATTGCGTCGTACAGAATAACCGGTTTTGCGTAGCTGGGTGCTTCCGAAATTCTAACATTCCGGTGGATTATAGTCTCGAACACCTTATCGCCGAAGTATTTCTTTACTTCCTCAACTACCTGATGCGAAAGCCTTAATCTTGTATCGTACATCGTAAGTACAACGCCTTCAATAAATAATGAAGGATTCAGCCCCCCTTTTACAATATTTATTGTATTGAGCAGCTGTCCAAGCCCTTCAAGTGCAAAATATTCGCACTGCACGGGAATAATTACCGAATCGGCCGCGGTAAGGGAATTTAGAGTAAGCAATCCCAAAGAAGGTGGGCAATCGATGAATATGAAATCATATTTCTTCTTAACTTCGGCAAGAGCTTTCTTAAGCAGAAATTCTCTCTCTTCCAGCGAAACCATTTCAATTTCGGCACCTACCAGGTTGATATGCGACGGAAGTACATCAAGAAACGGCATATAAGTATTCATAATGCAGTTTTCCGCCGGCTCGAGCCCTACTAGAGTCTGGTAAACGGAATTCTCAACCGATTCCACCCCCAGCCCTGAAGTTGAATTTGCCTGCGGGTCTATGTCTATTAAAAGAGTGTTGAATTCCGCGGCGGCTACCGAAGCCGATAAGTTTATGGCGGTGGTTGTTTTACCAACCCCCCCTTTCTGGTTTGCTATAACAATTATCTTGGACATACTCAGTATAAGTTAGTTTATAATTCTATTTCCTGGCCGAAATTAAGTACAATACATTTTCTATTTAATTTTTCCAATCGCTTTTTAAATTCCATCGGATCCGATTCAATTACGGGGAATGTGTTGTAATGAATAGGAATGGCGCATTTTGGATTGGCAAGCTCAACTGCTTTTACCGCATCGTCAATTCCCATTGTAAAATTATCCCCAATCGGAAGAAGCATATAATCAATCGGATTCATTTCCCCGATAAGCTTCATATCGTAAAACAGGCCTGTATCCCCTGTGTGATAAAGGTTTTTGCCGTCAATTGAAAGGATTACCCCTGCGGCAAGGCCCGCGTAACTGCCTTCCGGCGTAACGGTACCGTGCATAGCCATTGTAAATTTAAGTTTACCGAACTCGAATGCCCGGCTCCCGCCGATATGCATAGGGTGCGCGTTGAAACCCTTGCTTTCAATATAATTTGCCAGTTCAAAAACGGCAATAAATTTTGAATTGCACCTTTTAGCAATGGCAAAACTATCCCCAATATGGTCTCCATGAGCATGGGTCAGCACAATAAAATCTGCATCAACATCGGCCGATTTAACCGGCGATGTTGGATTGTTATCCAAAAACGGATCAATAAGAATCTTTAATCCGCTGTTTGTAGTAATCTGGCAGGCAGAGTGTGAAAAATATCTAAGTTTCATTCCATCACCCTAATTTATTTTTCCTGAAAAATTTATTCACATTATTATCGCAAATATACTTAATTAATTCTCTTTTTATAGTTTGCCTGATATCATCCCTCTGGTTGTTCAGCAGTGCTAAAATAGTCTTCGAGTCTTTGATTTTATGCTCTGATGCAATTGCCTCGAAACGGGCTGCAAGAACGTCCTGGTCCCTGCCTGCTCCAAGGTGGTCAAGCAAGTCCTTTGTCTTTTTCAGCACCGACGTAAATAGGGCATCATCAACGCAAAGATATAAAGATTCCAACATATAACGGAATCTTCGTAACGCAATCCTGAGCTGATGCAGGTTCTTTTCTGAATCGTTCTCGAGAAATTTATCTACCATCAAAAAGACATTTTTCATCTTGTCATCAAGCAGAATTTTTGAAGAACTCTCAAGATCCCCTTTCCTTTTAAGTCCCTTAATAAGAAATCTTTTATTTGTTTTAGCCATTTTTATAAATTATTTGTTTGATTTGCCGAAAAATTTAAGCCCTTTAACCTTTGGATGGCTGAAGGAATTAATGAGTACTGTCCTTAATTCTTCTTTTGAAAGGCCTCTTCTTAAAATGCCGTCTTCGGCTACAGAAATAGTTCCGGTCTCTTCCGAAACGATAATGCAGAGAACATCAGCCTGCTCCGAAATACCAAGCCCTGCCCTGTGCCTCATACCCAGCGGATGCCCGTTAAATACCGTAGCCTGCGAAAGGGGAAGCGCGCACCTTGCCGCTTCTATAATATCATTTTTAATTATTACCGCACCGTCGTGCAGAGGCGAACGGGGAAAGAATATTGAACGGAGAAGATTTTTTGAAACTTTAGAATTTATAATTTCTCCTGTCTCTGCAATACCTTTAATACCTGCCGTCTTTACAATTACAATTAATGCGCCGTGCTGATACTGCGACATTTCGAAAACCGTTTCGGTCAAAACTTCAACCAGCACCTGGTCGTCGCTTTTAATAAACAGCCTAATAAATGGGTTTCTTCCCAAAACTACAAGAAGCCTTCTAATCTCCGGCTGGAAAAGGACTATAAAGGCTATTACCCATATATCGGTAATTAATTTTAAAAGCCAGCCAATTGCTTTTAAATTAACTGTCTGTGCTATGAATGAAAGGATGAAGACAATAATAAGACCGAAAAATATCTGCGAAGCTATAGTACCTCTGATTATAAGATAAACCCGGTAAAAAATAAAGCTTACCAGGGCGATATCTATAATATCGAGAAGAGTAATAGGCAGAAATCCGATTTTAAAGAGTTCAATCATTAATCTGTTCCGGTTTTAAAATGAAATTTGCCAGTTCCCTTGCCTTAACCGCATTTTTAACGTTGTGTGTCCTTATAAATTTTGCTCCGTTAAGTATTGCGGCCGTTTCGGCCGATAAAGTAGCCTCAGCCCTGTTCTCAACTTCAAGGCCAAGCGATTTACCTAAAAACGACTTGTTCGATAACCCGACTAATATCGGGCACCCGATTCCTTTAAATTCATTAAGGCGCTGAAGCAGTTCATAATTATCCTTAACCCTTTTACCAAACCCGATTCCCGGATCGATTATGATATCGTCTATTCCCTGTTTCTTAAGGAATTTAACTTTAGCCGCAAGGAAATCGTATACTTCAGAAACCACCTCATCGTAATAAGGGTTATCCTGCATATTCTCCGGCTTACCTTTCATATGCATAAGTACATACCCGGTGGAATATTTATTAACCACATCAATAATTCCGCTTTCGAATGAGAATGCGCTTATATCGTTAATTATTTTAACCCCCGCCTCGGCCCCCTCTTTGGCTACTTCCGCTTTAGTTGTATCGAGCGATATTACTGTATTCGGACGCATCTGCAGAACCGATTTTATTACCGGTATTACCCGTTTTATCTCTTCGTCAGCTTCTACTTTAGGGGCATTCGGCCTTGTCGATTCACCCCCTACATCTATTATTTCGGCCCCGGCATCAATCATTTCAAGTGCATGGTCAACTGCTTTCACCGGGTCCTGATATTTCCCCTTATCCGAGAATGAATCGGGGGTTACATTAAGTATACCCATTATTTTAGTTCTATTGGGGTATATTTCTTTTTCAATAAACGGAAGCTGCCTATTATCATATTCATAAAAATTGTTAAGCAGTTTCTTAATGCGGTAGCCAAGGTCTTCGTTACCCGAAGCAAGAATTTCCTTGGATAGTTCGCTGAAGACTTCAAAATTCCCCAGTACAAGAAGGTCAACTTTGTCGCTTCCATTAATGTTTTTATAATAGCATATTTCTTTATTAAGCAGAATAATTTTACGCACATTATCCGAAAGTTCAGGCTGAAGGTTCCTCATCTCGAGGCCGTACAGGCTCAGGCTGTATAAATCCCTGTAAATATTATACTTAGCGCTGAATTTCCTGAACACATCCTGATAAAAAAGACTAATAATATGCGTAGTCAAAAAAAGATACTCCCTATTCCATATTCCAAGGCTCAAAATATAGAAAATTAGATAATAATTTGTATTTTTTTTTAGAAATGTATCGTAAGGGTAACAAATTACCTATTAATCAGGTTTTTCAGCTCCATAGCCGAAGCCGAGATATTGTCGCTCCCGAAAATTGAATTACCCGCTACAAACACATCGCAGCCTGCATCAGCAATGGCCCCTGCTGTATCCCTGTTTACTCCCCCGTCCACTTCAATAAGGTATTTATACCCACTTTTCTCTCTTACCTCTTTAAGTTCGGCAACCTTTCTTAAGGTAGACGGAATGAATTTCTGAGCTCCGAAGCCTGGGTTTACAGTCATAACCAGTATCATATCGGCATATTCAAGAATTTCAGTAAGTGTGTTTACCGGAGTAGCCGGGTTGATAGCAACCCCTGCTTTTACCCCTAAACTTTTAATAAGAGCTACTGTCCGGTCAAGATGCCTGTTATTTTCCTGATGGACCGTTATGTAACCGGCCCCCGCCTTTGCAAATTGTTCTATGTACCGGTCGGCGTTTTCAATCATTAAATGGACATCTAAAGGAAGTTTTGTGCATCTTTTTACTGCTTTAACTACAAGAGGACCGAACGTAATGTTTGGCACAAAATGCCCGTCCATTATATCGCAGTGAATAAAATCGGCTCCCCCCACTTCGGCATACTTAATCTGCTGGGAAAGGTTTGTAAAATCGGCCGATAAAATTGAAGGAGCTATTAAACGCATAATCTTTACCTTTATTTCTTTACGCTTGATATAACCAGGTCTACCCCGTCGCCTACTTTTAAGAGTGAATCTTCCGAGGGGGTTTGTTCCATAATTGTGTTGGGAAGCAATCCGGGGGAATAATGGTATTCAACTTTTCCCGTTTTAAGTCCGGCACCTAAAAGAATAGTCTCTGCTTCCTTAAGCGATTTGCCGAGCAGGCCGGGTACTCTAACCATTCCTTCGGCAGGCCCTATGCTTACTGTAATATTTACAGGGGTACCCTTATTAAGTGTGGAATTAGGCACAAATTGTTGCGAAATAACCAGATTCTGCCCCTCTTCCGAAGCTTCCTGATCGACAAAACCAAGTTTTAACCCCGCATTTTCAAGAGTAAGCTGGGCATCTTTTGATGTTTTTCCATAAAGATTGGGCATAATTACTTTTTCATCGCCCCCGCTGATTGCAAGGTAAACCCTTCTACCTTTTTTAACAAGGGAACCGGCTTCGGGACGCTGAAGCATTACAAAATCCTTCTTTACATTTTCGTCGTACCGGGGATCCTGCAGTACAGGGCTCAGGTTAGCCGCCTCCAGTATCTTAATTGCTTCATCTTTATGCTTGTTTGTAACATTAGGGACACTGATTATTTCGGAACTTACTACCATCGGCATAATCAGGAAATCGAGAGCTACGATGAATACTATGAATACACCGGCCCAGATAAGCGCTTTTTTTATTTTTTCATTTTTCATTAAAGTAATATATTAAATGAGAGATTTTTTACCAAATTAAACATTTTCAATTATTCGGGGAAAAACCATATGAAAAGGGCCGTTTGCCTGTTTGAAGATAGTAACTGGACCAACCTTAAACCGCTTGTTTATTTTACCCCGGTTTACGAATTAAGATGCGGAATTCTCACTTTAAAAGAGAAAACTGAAAAAGTATTCGGTAAGGAGAAGGTTCTTATCCATGCCAGAAATTATATTTCTGAAAGCATTATTGGGCAGATGTACGATAATATCCTTTTCGATCCTAATTATACCGATGAATGGATTTTTGTAAATGGTTCGGTTTTAGCCGATGAACAGTTTGCGCGCCATTTTAATGATTCAGCTGGCGAGTTTATTTTAAAGAAGGGGGAAAAAGTAATTGGGGCATTTTTAAGAAAGGAGAACTCTTCCCTCCTATTTGCAGGGGGAAGCGAATTCCCCGATTTCGGAAAATTGAAAGATGTAACGGTTAAACAGGTTAATACACGGGTAATAGAATATCCGTGGGACCTGATAAAATATAACGGCGAAGAGATTGCTAACGATTTTAAATTGCTTTACCAGTCTGTTCCTTCCGCAGGACGTAATTTTGAAGGGGTAATATTTAAAAACAGAAGCCAGATTTATCTTGGCAATTACTGCCAGATAGAGCCATTCGTTAATTTAAATGCCGAAAAAGGTCCCATTGTAATTGGAGACCACGCAAAAATATATGCCCATACATCTATTGAAGGCCCCGCCTATATTGGGCATAACTCTATGATTAAAACACACGCCTGCATTTACCATAATACAAGCATCGGCCCCGTATGTAAAGTTGGGGGTGAAATTGAAAACAGCATCATTCATTCCTATACGAACAAACAGCATTTCGGGTTTCTCGGTCATTCTTACCTGGGGCAGTGGATTAATTTAGGCGCCGGAACCACAAACAGCGACCTTAAGAATAATTACAGCACAATAAGGATTAAATACCACGATAAGGAAATTGATACCGGAATGACTTTTCTGGGCGTTATGATGGGGGATTATACAAAGACTGCAATAGGCACAAGAATAAATACAGGGTCCTCAATAGGCGCATGCTGTAATGTCTTTTCTGACCAGACACTGCCTAAATATCTCCCCCCATTTACCTGGGTGAATAATAACGACTATTTGGAATATGACCTTGATAAAATTATTGAAACCACTAAAATAGTTTATTCCAGAAGAGGCATAATATTTACAGATAGCGACAGGAAACTGTTCCGTACAGTTTTCGATTATACTAAATCAGAAAGAAATATTTAACCGCTTTATGTTCAGAAGCTATTTTTATTTGTGCCGTGGGGCAAGGGAGTTAAACTCTCTCTTAAAGAGAAAAACCATTATTGACGTTTATACCCAGGAAAGGGACAGGATGTTTATGCATATTCCGCTTGATGATTTGCAGGAACATCATGTAATTATAGACTGCTCCCCCAATCTGAGCCATATTTACAGGCGCGAAAGGCATTTCAAGGCAAAGAAGAATACATTCTCCCTTTTTAACGGCTATTTCCCGGATGAAATTAGGGGAATTAAAATTGCGCTTAATGACAGGAAAATTATTTTTGAGCTTTCTAACTCAACCCTATTATTCTCAATTGAGGGGAGCGCTTCGAATGTTTTTCTCTTTAATAAAAGCGGGATTATTCCTTTTAAAAAAACTGATGATGCGGATATAAAACTGCCCCTTAACTTTTTGGATGAAGGCATTGAAGCGGCCTCTCTAATAAATATTACCGGCAGTTCTGTGCCTGAATGGAAAGAATTTTCATCCCCCTTCCCTTTTGCAGGAAAAGACATTTACCTGCGCGCAAAAGCGCTTCTTAAAGGCGAATCGGTTGAAGAATTTAACTTACATATAAGAGATAATATCGAATCGGTCTTGAACGATAAAATTGCAGTATATTACGATTCGTTTGAACACAAACCCCGTTTTATGCCTGAGACTTTTATTATTGAAAGCGAAACGATTGAGGGATTAAGGATTTTCGATAATTATTTTGAAGCGCTTAATTATTACATAACCTTAAAGCACAAGAAAACCGATAAGATTCCGGTTAAAAATAAAATTGAGAAATACCTCAATCAGGAGATTGAAAAACTTGCTTCAAAGCTGAACAGCCTAAAGGCAAGAATTGAAGCAGGGTCAAGGGAAAACGAATACAGAAATTGCGGCAGTCTTATACTTGCAAACCTCAATCTGATTCAAAAAGGAAGCGGTATTATTGAACTTGAAGATACGGTTACAGGCATTATGGTCAAGGTTAAACTGGATGATAAACTATCACCGCAGAAAAATGCCGACCGCTATTTCGAGAAATCGAAAGATGAAAGGACTAATTTTGAACAATCGAAGGAATTATATACCGCCTCTCTGGGCAAGCTTGAAAAGCTTAAAGGAATTCTTTCTACGGTTGAGGAAGGAATGCCCGATGACGAGCTCGAAATTTTATTCGGCAAATTGAAAATAAACCAGCAAAACAGGACATCGAAGATGGAAGATAAATTTAATTTTAAGCATTACATTCTGCATGGCAAGTATCACGTTTATGTAGGTAAAGACAGCCGGAATAATGACGAACTTACCACCCAGTTTGCAAAACAGAACGATCTATGGTTCCATGCCCGCGGTGTTGCAGGCTCGCATGTTATTATCAGGGTAGAAAATACAAAAGAGGTTATCCCTAAAAATATAATTAAGGAAGCCGCCTCAATTGCAGCATTTTTCAGTAAGGCTAAGACTTCGGGCACTGCACCGGTGGCTTATACATTCAGAAAATATGTGCATAAAAAGAAAGGGCTGGCGGCAGGACAGGTTATTTTGGACCGGGAGGATGTTGTGCTTGTAAAACCGGAAATCCCCAAGGAATGCGAACCTGTAATTACAGAGATTATTTAAGTCAATAAGGCAGTTTAACCTATTTTAGAACCGACTTTGATGCAGATTTAGTTTATTCGTAACTTACCAGTGAAAAATTAGAGAATTATGATAAAAATAGATAAAAAAGGGGTCAAAAGGATTCTTGTAATCAAATTACGGGGAATTGGGGATGTTATTCTTTCCACAATTATTATAAAAAATCTTCTTAAAGAATTCCCCGGTTCCCAAATTGATTATCTTACCGAAAAACCGAGCAAAATGGCCCTAGCCCACGTTAAAGAGATTAACAGCTTTCTCCTTCTCGAAAGAGGTTCTAATATTGCCAAAGCCCGCCTTATAATGGAAATAAGAAAAAGAAATTATGACCTTGTGCTCGATTTTTTCTCTAATCCGACTACGGCTTTAATTACATTTTTCAGCGGAGCCCGCTACCGTGCTGGCTTTCCATACAGAGGCAGAAAATATGCTTATAACTTATTCGGTCCCGAAGAAAGACAGAAATACCACTCAGCCGACCTGCATACGGCAATGCTGGCGAATTTAGGAATTGATGCGGGGTATAAGGAACTCTTATTCGGAATTTCGGAGGAAGAGAAAAGTTTTGCGATGGATTTTATTAAAAATAACGGATTGGAAGGGAAATATATTATCGGCTTAAGCCCAAGCGGCGGATGGGATTCTAAAAAATGTCCACCTGCTAAATTTGCCGAGCTTGCCCTTGCCGTTAAAAATAAATTTGATGTTGCTATGATTATTCTTTGGGGACCCGGCGACCATAGCGACGCGGTTAAAATGAAAGAATTTCTGCCGGAGGATGTACTGCTGGCCCCTCCTACAACAATAAACCAGATGGCCGCTTTCTTTTCATTATGCACTGCTGTAATAGCAAATGACAGCGGGCCGATGCATATTTCAGCCGCTATAGGAACTCCGACCATAGCACTCTTCGGGCCAACCGACCCGGCTCTGCAGGGACCTTACGGCGAAAAGAACGAAACCATCAGGCTCGATTCCCTCTTCTGCATCAACTGCAATTTAACAGAATGCCCCCGGAATAAGGAATGTTTTAACGATATTACTGCCGGAATGATGATTGAAAAATTTGAAAGCGCAATTTCTAAAAATAAATTAAATATACCGGTAAAGAATGGATAAACTGAATATCCCCGAAATGAATAAGATTCTGGTTGTGCGTATTGGCAAAATCGGGGATATTATTGCCACTTCTTTCGTGTTTGAGGTTATTAAAGCTAATAGTCCGTATGCCGAAATTACACTTCTTACTAAAGAAACGAACCGGAATGTGCTTAAGTACAACAATAAAATCGATTCTATTATCTATGTCGGGTCGGGACTTAAGCGCTACTTTAAACTCTTCTCCTTAAGGCGTAAAAAGTTCGATTTAATTCTGGATTTTAACGATAACCCCTCAAGAACAACTAAAATGATTTTTTCATCGTTCAATGCCCGGTTTAAGTGCGGTTATAATTTCCCTCTTTACAATCAGCTGCTTGATATAGCCGTAAAACAGCCCGATAAAGAGAAAACGCACATAATTGACAGGATGAGAAGTTTTCTTGAAGATATAGGCTACACCTGCAGGGAAGATTTGGTTAAGCCTTTTATGTATATAGGCGATAACGAAGAGAAAGAAATTGATGCACTACTTTCAAAATTTAAAGGTAGGAAAATAATTGCCGTAAATATCTCGGCAGGGGCAGGCATCCGTTTCTGGAATAGTGAAAACTGGATAGGGCTTATAAAGAAAATTCACCAACTGGATATGAATTTCGCGTTTGTGCTCCTTTCCGTTAAAGAAGACATGAATGAAGCAGAGGAAATAAAAAGTAATTTCAGCCCCGATATTTTAATTAAATCCGGATTCGATTCATTCCAGCATTTTGCCGCGGCAATTAAGGCATCGCGCCTGCTTATTACCCCCGATACATCCGCTGTGCATGCCGCCGCTTCTTTCGGAGTGCCGGTTGTTGCACTTTACCCTAAATCGGACTGGAATTTTGCCAGCTGGCGCCCATATAAAATTGCCGCAAAGGCCATTCTTTCAAAAGAAGATTCGGTAAATGCTATTTCAATTGACGAAGTATTTAATAATTTTGTAGAACTAAACAAAGAGATTAATGTTAATGGCTAATAACGATTATAAACCCAATATCCCTTCATGCAAAAATTTTAACGGATACAAACCTTGTTTCGGTGACCATAACTGCTTCGATAACGGCTGTAAGGAAAATCGTCCCATAGGCACCAAAATTTTGATTATCAATCTTGACGCCATGGGGGATGTGCTAATGACGACGGCCCAGCTTGCTCCTCTAAAAAGGAAATATCCGTCTTCATCAATCTATTGGGTTACACTTAAAATAGCCGCTCCCCTTCTGGAGAATAATCCATATATCGATAAAGTATATCCGTTCGATTTTGAATCTGTTTTAATTCTCGGCAATATGGAATTTGATATTGCCATGAATGTTGATAAAAGCCAGCGTTCTTCGGCACTACTTAACCAGGTTAAAGCCTCTTCCAAACTCGGTTTCGGGCTCGATTCCGACGGGAAGATTATACCTCTTAATAAAGGGGCTGAATATAATTTCAGGCTCGGTATGGATGACCACCTTAAATTTAAAGTCAACCAGAGGCTGGGACAGGATTACCTTGCCGAGACTTTTGAAGTTGATTACGGCAGGGATGAATATGTTTTTGAATTTACTGCTGAAGAGAAATCATTCATTGAAAAATATAAGTCTGAAATAGGCATTGTACCGGGGGATGAAATTATCGGTTTCAATACCGGATGCTCGAACCTTTTCCCCAACAAGAAAATGACGCTTGAACAGCACGCCATTTTAATTGAAAAATTCCTTTCATTCAACCGGTTCAAAATTGTTCTTTTGGGAGGTCCCGAAGATACCGAAAGGAACAATGCCCTTGCGGCCGAATTCGGAGATAAGATAATTAATACCCCTACTACCGGGGGTGTGCGCAAGGGAGCCTGTTACGAAAGCATTCCCGACCTTGTAATTACGGGGGATTCGTTCGGTATGCACCTTGCCATCGCATTAAAGAAATATGTCATTGCCTGGTTCGGCATGAGCTGCTGGAGTGAAATTGATTTGTATGACAGAGGCGTTAAATTATTTCCGCAGGGTCTCGATTGCGCCCCCTGCTGGAAAAAAGCATGCCCTTATAACCTTGAATGCATTCAGATGATTGACCTTGAAAAAATTGTTAACGAAACCGTAAACTATTTTAATAAGATAAAGAAATGACAAAACATAATTTATTATCTGTTTGGAAAGACAGAAAACGTCCTTTAATACTGGACGGAGCAAACGGAGGCGTTCTTCAGGAGAAAGTTAAAGAGCATAACCTTCTATGGTCTTCGTGGCTTAACATTGAAAACCCCAATCTCGTCATTTCTCTCCATTCGGCTTATATTGAGGCGGGAGCCGAAATTATTACGACAAATACATTCAGAACCAATCCCCATTTTTACAATAAATACAAGCTTAAATATTCCCAGCGGGAATTTGTAACCGCAAGCGTTCATTTAGCCAAATTAGCGCGGGGTAAGAAGAAAGTACTTATAGCAGGCTCAAACCCCCCTGCAGAAGACTGCTACCAGCCCGAAAGGACTATTTCCCCATCTGAACTAAGCAGTAACCATATTACCCATATAAATCTTTTGTACGAATCGGGGGTCGATTTTGTGCTTAACGAAACCCAGAGCCACTTTGACGAACTTAAGATTATCTGCCGCCACTGCTCAGAAAACAAAATACCTTATGTGGTCTCTCTGCTTATTACACCCGATTTGAAAATACTTAGCGGCGAAAGCGTTGCCGAAGTGATTGATTACCTTAGAAAACACAACCCTATGGTAGTATCTTTTAACTGTTTCAGACCAGAGACTTATAAAAAGCTTATACCCCTAATTCCAGGCGATCTTCATACCGGCTTTTACTTCAACTGCCACAGCGGGCATTTCGACAGTACTGTTCTTAAATGCGATATTTCCCCTGCCGAATATGTAGGCTACGCAAAAGATTATGCCGATAAGAATACGGTATTCGTCGGTTCTTGCTGCGGTTCAAACCCGGCGCATACTAAAAAAATCAGAGCTTTATTCGATGAAAAGAATTGAAATTAAAGCTCCGGCTAAAATTAATATTGGGCTTAATATTGTCTCAAAAAGGGATGACGGCTACCATAACCTTGAGACTTTTTTCTACCCCATACACGATTTATACGATTACATCACTTTCGAGAAAGCAGACAAGTTTTCTTTTACCTGCACCGATGCAAGCCTCGAGAATGAATCGAACCTTATCGTTAAAGCACTCCGTATTCTAGAAGATATTAAGAAGACTCATTTTAATATTGCCATCCATTGCGAAAAGCATATTCCTATGGGGGCAGGACTTGGAGGAGGCAGTTCCGATGCCGCCGCCGCGCTCATTTCTCTCAATGAATTGTACCAGCTGAATTTGAAATATGAAGAATTAGTGACCATCTCCCTTTTAATAGGAAGCGACGTACCCTTCTTCCTGAAATCGAAACCGGCAATTGGGCGAGGAAGAGGTGAAATACTAACGCACGTCGATCTTGAAATTAATAAATTCATACTGCTTATTAATCCCAATATCCATATCTCAACAAAGGAAGCCTTTTCAAGAATTAAACCTGAACCTTCAAATATCGACTATTCAAAATATTTCACTCCGGCTTCATTCCAGTCCGGTATAAAATCTGGGAATATAAGGAATGACTTTGAAGCATCCGTGTTTGAATTTCATCCAGAGATAAAGGAATTAAAAGAAAGGCTTATTGCCAATGGTGCCGAATTCGCTCTTATGAGCGGCTCCGGTTCTACTGTATACGCTCTTTTCAGCTCTTCCGAAGAGGCAATTATTGCTCGCGATTTATTGCCGGACGGGTATTTCAAGTTTATTAGCCGGCCCGATAGTTATTTCCATTAATCCTTCCCTTCGGCAGGCAGGCTAATTTTAAAAGATGTTCCCGGCCTCCCTTCGCCGGCCAGCCTTGAAGGGCTTTCAACTTCAATAGTTCCCCCGTGCGCATCAACAATCTGCTTAATTATCGAAAGTCCCGTTCCCGTCCCTTCAATATTTTTCCCCTGCACGTTGCTCGCCCGGTAGAATTCATCAAATATTTTTTCGATGTCGTTTTTCGGAATTCCAATGCCGTTATCGCATATTTCGGTTTCTATACTGTCCCCTCTCTTTTCAAGCAGAATCTCTATTAGCCCTCCTTCCCTGGTATATTTAATCGAATTGTTTATAAGGTTGGAAAATGAGAGGTAAAAAAGTGTCTTATCGGCATAAACTTCTGTTTTCTGCAAAGCGGTATAAATTGTAATCTTTTTCCTTTCGGCTACCGGTTTCTGGTTCTCTACAATTCTCCCAATCATTTCGGAAATATCGAATATCTCTTTATCGATGGCATTAAGTAATTTAAAGCGCGAAAGCCTTAAAATATTATTTATGCTTTCAATCGAATCATCTATCCTGTAGCGTACTCTTTCAAGCCTCTCCCGTATCTTCTCGTCAACCGGACCGTAGAAATTCCCAAGAACTAAATCTAGAATTGATATGGAAGCCGAAATTGGCGATTTCAGTTCGTGAACTACGGTCATTACGTATTTCTGTTTAGTCTTTTCCGCTTCTTCAAGGTCCTCAAGTGCTTTTTTTAGCTGCAGCTCCCTGCGGTATAAATCCTGCGCTATACGGTTTGTAAGTGCTATGCTTACGAACATTACAAACCCGATTATGAAAAGATATTTAAATATGAATGGAAGATTATTGTATATATGGAAGTGGAGCAGTCCTATCATCTCCTGATGCTTGATTATACCGTTATATTCAAGAAGGCTGAAAGAAAGAAGGAACAGCATTATCAGAGTGGCAATATAATAAACCAATCTTACCGGCAGAATCATGCTTCCAATAATCATATGGAATATATAGAAAAGAATGAAGGGGGTTTCTATTCCTCCCGTAAAATAAATCAGGATATTAAGGCTTAGCAGGTCAAGTATTATTTGAAAAAGCGAAAACTCAATTTCGTTAAATTTCTCCCCTTCCAGCGACTGCCTTGAAATGATTTTGAAAAAATAATTATATCCCAGTATGAAAAAAGCGCAGCATAGAATTACTATAAACTGCGCCTCGGACATAATAACATAATTCGTAATTCTAGTAAAAAGGAGTATTGCAAGAAGTGTAAAAAAGGCGCCGAACCTGAGCTGAATAAACCATCGGTTATACTTATGAATCGAATTCCAATACTCTTCGTATTTGTATGTCCAACTCGGATTTAGAATCATAAACCTGCTCTTTTTTCAGTTCTACAGTCCAATTAAGAGCGAATCATTCAGCTTTTTATTAAGATAATAATATAAAATAGTACTATTTTATTTTTTTTGCTTCTTTTTTTTACATTTTTTAAAGAAACCCGGAAAGGATATTTAATCTCCTTTCCGGGCTTAATGGGCTGGTGTATCTTAAGCTATATATTTACCGCGCTGTGTGTAGTGTGTATGGAGCAGTTCGTGCGATAGATGACTGCATGGCCCTTCAGTAAAGAATTCATTGTAAATCTGAATTACATGTGGATTATTGTGCGATTTACGAAGTTCCAACGATTCATCTTCGGCATAAATTGCCTGTGCGCGTTTCTTTCTTATTTCGAGAGTGGTTGGTATAGGCTGGCCGCCGCCGCCGAGGCATCCCCCCGGACAGGCCATAAATTCAATGAAATGACATTCGCTGAATTTGCCTCCGGCTTTTATGTCTTCCATTATTTTCTTTGCATTTGCCGTACCGTGGGCAACTGCTACCTTAAGGGTTACCCCTTTAAGCCAATCCCAGTTGGGTACTAAATGCTTAATAATGTCGGGTACGGGACCCATTTTATTGCCTAAGGGAAGTTCTACGTATTTAACGCCGTCGAAACCTCTAACCGGCAGAACATTTGCCTTGGCAAATACATCTTCAACCTGAACACCTAAAACAAATTCGACAACGCTTCTTACAGCGGCTTCCATAACACCACCTGTAGCGCCGAATATGAGTCCTGCGCCCGATGCATCCCCGAAAGGACTATCGAAGTGGCTCTTAGGCATTTCAGGCAGGTTAATTCCCGCTTCTTTAATCATCCTGGCAAGTTCTCTGGTCGTAAGTCCGTAATCAACATCTTTAAAACCGCTGTCGTGCATTTCGGGTCGGTTGCATTCGAACTTCTTTGCAGAGCAAGGCATAACGGCAACCGATACTATATCGGCAGGGTCGATACCTGCTTTTTTAGCATAGAAAGTTTT
>DAHYUM010000139.1 GCA_027398005.1 bacterium | reverse complement strand
GGGCTGGATGAAAACTCGTACCTTAAATGGGGCATTGAAAATGACACGGATATTTTAAAATGGGATAACCGATATAAAATATTGGACAGATATTTTTATTACCGGCATAAAAAATTAAAATTAAGCTTTAAAATGAAATTTTATGGATATCTTGCGGATAGAAAGCGGATTCAATACATGATACATTTAAAACTTAACGGCTGATTTAACAGGTTATAAAGATAATTTAATAATAAAAACATATACCGACATGAAGAAAACCAGTTTATTGCTGTTCGTTTATTTTTTTGCCGTAACGGCAATTAGTATGGCGCAATCCCCCGCCGATGCTCTTATTAAAAGAATTATTGGCGCTAATGCCCGCTATTTTAAAACAGAAATTGCCCAAAGCCTCAACGGAAAGGATTTTTTCGAAATTTCTGCCGCCGGGGGGACAATTACAATTAAGGGAAACAATGGCGTATCAATTGCAGCCGGATTTAACTGGTACCTTAAGTATTACTGCCATTGCCAGTTTTCGTGGAACGGAAACAATCTTACGCTTCCCCATCCGCTGCCGATGCCGGGGAATAAAATAAGGATTGAAAGCATTGCGGAATTTAGCTACTACCTTAATTACTGCACATTTAATTATTCGGCTTCATTCTGGGACTGGCCCCGGTGGGAGAAGGAAATTGACTGGATGGCCATGAATGGAATTAACCTTCCTCTTTCCATTGTAGGCACCGAGGCGGTTTGGCGCAACACTCTTAAAAAATTTAATTTCACGCAGAAAGAAATTGACCAATTCATTCCGGGTCCTGCCTATTTTGCATGGTGGCTTATGGGCAACCTCGAAGGCGCAGGGGGCCCTTTAAGCAGCCGCTGGTACAATGAACGGATTGAACTTCAGAAAAAAATATTGAAACGAATGAGAGAACTTGGCATGGAGCCCGTACTGCCCGCTTTTTACGGTATGGTGCCTACAAAACTGAAAGCTAAATACCCCGATGCCGATATTAGAGACCAGGGTAAATGGGCCGGCGGCTATACACGCCCCTCGTTCCTTGTTTCAACCGATCCACTATTTAAAAAAATGGCTGAGGTGTTTTACGCCGAACAGAAAAAACTATTCGGCAGTGCAAAATATTTCAGCGGCGATCCTTTCCACGAAGGGGGACAGACTAAAGGAATAGACATTACCGCCGCGGGAAAAGAGATTATTAAAACTCTCCAATCGGCAGTCGAAAATCCGGTGCTTGTTCTTCAGGGATGGGGGGGCAATCCGCGCTACGACCTGATTAAAGGAATTGATAAAAAAAATATTCTTATCCTCGACCTGGCCGCCGATTACAATCCGCAATGGAGCAAAAGGGATAACTGGCACGGATACAACTGGATTTGGTCCATCATCGATAACTTCGGCGGTAAGCCGGGCATTTTCGGCGCCCTGGATAGCGTTGCCGTAAACCCAATTACTATTATTGAAAGCGGCAAAGGGGGCAGTATAAAAGGGATAGGCGCCATGATGGAGGGGATTGAAAACAATACCGTTACATACGACCTTCTGTTCGAAACAAGATGGCGGAATAAACCGGTGGATTTAAATAAATGGATTAAAGAATACGCGCGCCGCCGTTACGGATTTGAATCGGCAAATACGGATTCCGCCTGGAGCCTCTTTTTATCTACAGCATACAGGAACGGCCTTAACAGTGATGGAAGCGGCGAATCAATTTTATGCGCGCGCCCCTCGCTTAAAATTGAAAGGACCTCGACATGGGGCACTTCAAAGCTTGGCTACGATACGAAGAAATTTGCCGAAGGATGGAAATATCTTGTTGAAGCTTCTTTTGCCAATAAAGGGAGCGACGCATTTAATTACGACCTTACCGATTTTACCAGACAGGTGCTTTCGAACCTTTTTGCGGATGAATACGAAAATGCGGTAAAAGCATTTAACGGTAAAGACATTCCCCGGTTTGAATCAGCGGCCAAAATGATGATTGAGATTATAGACGACCTTGAAAAACTTCTTTCAACAAGAAGCGAGTTTTTAGCGGGGCGCTGGATTAATAAGGCGCGTCTGCTCGGCAGTTCGGAAAGCGAAAAGGATCTTTTCGAAAAGAATGCAAGGGCGCTTCTTACAACCTGGTCTTGGTACAATTCCGACCTGCGCGATTATGCCCACCGGGAATTTGCCGGAATGCTTAAGGATTATTACAAACCGAGATGGATAGCCTTTCTTAATAACCTGCGCGAAAAAATGAACGGAATTAATCCGCCCGAAGCGGATTATTATTCAATAGAAAAGAAATGGGTCGATATGAAAAACCGGTATTCCTTTAAACCTGAAGGAAATACTAAGGATGAAGTAAAAAATGATTTTACTAAATATTCAAATATTTTATTTAAATAGTATTTCATAGTTTAACGGCGGTTTAATTTCGGATTAAATATTCAGGATATAAAAATGGTTGAAAGAATAAAACAGCTTGAACAATTATCATCTCCTATCAATCCGGGCGCCGAAGAGCGTAAAGAATTGCTTAACAAGGTTCTGGAATACTCTGAAAATTTTCTTAACAACATTAATACTTTGCCCGCCTATGTAATGACCGAGGATAAGGGGAAAGGGATTTACGATTACCCTTTTACCCCTGAAGGCGCCGCAATTGATGACGTTCTGAAAATTCTAAAAGAAAATGTGGATACCCCCGGGCTTAATCCCGCTTCGGGGGGGCATTTGGGCTATATACCGGGAGGGGGCATTTTCCATTCCGCATTGGGGGATTACCTTGCCGATATTACCAACCGCTACGCAGGGGTTTTCTTTGCATCCCCCGGCGCAGTTAGAATGGAAAATATGCTTACAAACTGGATGGCCGATATTGTCGGTTATCCGCGAACTGCCGGAGGCAACCTTACTTCGGGGGGAAGCATTGCCAACCTTACGGGTATTGTTACCGCGCGCGACGCAAAAGGGATTAAAGGAAAAGATGTTGAAAAAACCGTGGTCTATCTAAGCGAACAGGCGCATCATTCGGTTGACAAGGCTTTAAGAATTTCGGGGCTGGCTGAGTGCGTTTTACGCTACATTCCGCTGGATGATAATTACAGAATGATTGCAGGCGAACTGGAAAAACAGATTAAGGAAGATATTAAAAAGGGACTTAATCCCTGGTGCGTTATAACCGCGGCAGGTACAACAAATACAGGCTCGGTGGATCCGATAGAAGAAATTTGCCAGATTGCATCCAAACACAATCTCTGGGTTCATGTTGACGGCGCTTACGGAGGTTTCTTCATTCTTTCAGAAACGGGAAGGGAAATATTAAAAGGACTCGATAAATCGGATTCCATTGTAATGGATCCTCATAAGGGATTATTTTTACCCTACGGAACAGGCGCGGTACTGGTTAAGGACAAAATGAGCATGCTTAAATCGCATTATTACGAAGCCGATTACATGCAGGATTCGCTAGATTCTAAAAACGAGCTTGCCCCTGCCGACCTTTCACCGGAACTTTCAAAACATTTCAGGGGACTGCGATTGTGGCTACCATTAAAGCTTGCGGGTGTTAAGGCATTCGAAGCCGCGCTTGAAGAAAAAATTCAGCTGGCGCGCTATTTTTATGAAAGGATGAGCAGTGTTAAAGGTTTTGAAATGGGCCCCTACCCCGATCTCTCGGTTGTTACATACCGGTTTATTCCTGAAAAAGGGGATGCAGACACTTTTAATAAACAGCTCGTAAATGAAATTCAGAAAGAAGGAAAGACTTTCATTTCATCCACAATGCTTAACGGCAAATTCACACTGCGCCTTGCAGTGCTTGCATTCCGCACTCATGTTGAAACTATAGATACATTGATAAATTCGCTGATTGAAAAATCGGGAATGATTTCAAACCAATAATTTTATTCAGGAAAGGGGCGCCCTATAAGGGTGCCCCCTGCTGAATTATTTCTTTTCCGACAATGCTTTTAAAATGCTTTCGGCATTCAAAGGCATCTTATGCAAACGGATTCCAACTTTATCGTATATGGCATTTGCAATTGCGGCGCCTACAGTTATAATTGCAGGCTCGCCCCCTCCCTGCGGAGGTTCGTTCCTCTTATCCAATATTATTGTTTCAATCTTCGGCAGCCACGAGAAACGGGGCAGTTCGTACGAATCGAAATTCTTGTTAAGAACTTCGCCGTTATTAAACTGCACTTCTTCGGTAAGAGCATAGCCAAGCCCCATCATAATACAGCCTTCCATTTGTATGGTAGCTCCTTCTGGGTTAATGGTTAATCCCATATTCTGGGCGCATACAACCCTTTTAACCTTAACACCGCCGGTTTTCTTATTAACATCAACCTCAACAATCATAGCCACATACGAGCCGGCGTCGCTTCCGCACGCAATTCCATATCCTTTGCCGGTGGGGCTTTTGCCCATCGGCTTCCATCCGAATTTATCGCCGGCAGCTTTTAGAATTTCCCTATACTTGGGATCTTTAAAGTTCTTCATCCTGAATTCGAACGGGTCTATGCCAGCCTTTGCGGCCATAATATCAATCTGGCATTCCCTTGCGAATGTATTGGTATTATTGCCGGGGGCCCGCCAGGCTCCGGTTCTGAAGGGATGGATTTCTGCGCTGGTTCCCCTTTCGGCTCCATATACTTTAGTGCTCGAATTAGGTATATCGTAAAAATGAGCCGCGCCTCTTTCGCCTGCGTAATAAACATTGTAATCCCAAAAGCTCATTTTGTTATTCTTATCAAGGCCCGATTTAATTTTTATTATTGCCGCGGGATGGAATGCATCATAGAAAAATTCCTCTTTGCGTGTATATGCCACCTGCACCGGTTTGCCCGTAATTTTTGCTAGACGTACTGCGTCTATAACCTGCAGGTTGGTGGTTTTGCCGCCGAAGCCGCCCCCCACAAAAGGAGTGATTATTCTAACATTCTCGGAATTTGTATCGAGCGCTTTAGCCGCTTCCTCTTTTGCTGTAAACGGGTTTTGCGTTGAAGCCCACACAGTGCATTTCTTCCCCTCTATATTGGCAACTGCCGTATGCGGTTCTATTGGAGAATGCGCTACGTAGCTGTCGTAATATGTTTCGTCAAAAACATGCACCGAATTTTTCTCCCCTTCTTTTAAGTCCCCCGCTTTGGCAATTTCATTGCCGCCGCCGGCTGCTTTTAGAAGATGCTCATAAATATTATTGTTATTAAGCCTGGATGGTGAAGGGGCAAACTTGGCTTTTACAAGGGCCAGGGCTTTTTCGGCTACATCGGGGTATTCATGCAGAACCGCAACAAGGTCCCCCTCATTTACAACAACAACCCCGTCAATTTTCCGGGCTTCCGAAAGGTCGGCATCGGTAAGTTTTGCGCCGTGCGCCGGAGGTCTTACAACCTTAGCGTAAAGCATGCCGGGCAATTGGATATCCCCCGAGTAGCGCGCCTTGCCGGTAACTTTTTCAACTGCGTCATGATGAATAAAGGATTTATTCATAACCTTAAACTGGGCAGGTGTTTTTAGAGGAGGCTTGTCTTTAAGATGTTTTTCTATTTTCTTCCCTTTTGTAAGGTCGGCATAGGTTACTTTATTTTTCTTATTGGTTTTTTCAAAAACCACTCCGTTATCAACATTCAGTTTATCAACCGGAACACTTAATTTTTCCGAAGCCATTTCGAGCAGAACTCTTCTAGCCTCGGCGCCGGCGGCCCTTAAAGGGGGGCCGAAAAACCGGGTGCTCATAGAACCGAATGTGCCCATATCCCACGGGCATAAATCGGTATCCCCCATAATCATGTGAACCGAGTTAAGCGAAACGTCAAGTTCATCGGCCAGCATCTGCGCCAGCGATGTAATAATGCCCTGCCCCATTTCAATTTTACCTGTAAAGCAGGTTACTTCCCCTTTTTCGTCAATACGGAGAAACGCGTTAAAATCAGTAGGAAGATCCTGTCCCCTTCTTCTCTGCTGGGCTTCAACATATCCAAGAGTATCGCCAACGGTAAAAAGGATAAATAGTCCGCCCCCCATAAGTTTAACAAATTCCCTCCGGTCCATTTCGAAAGGAGTTTTAATCTCCTTAAAATCGAGGTCGAGATAATTATCTTCTTTCATATCAACCCTCCTTTTCCATTTTAACCGAAGCGGACTGAACAGCCTGGACAATTCTTTTATGGGCGCTGCAGCGGCAGAAATTATCTTCCATTGCGTCAACTATATGCGAATAGGTGGGCTTCTTATTCTTTTTCAGTAAGCCGTAGGCATTCATAATCATTCCGGGGGTGCAGTAGCCGCACTGCAGAGCGTCTTTTTCGGCAAATGCCTTCTGCAGCGGATGAAGCTTGCCCTCACGTTCAAGCCCTTCAATAGTTATTACTTCCTTCCCCTTAACCTCTTTCATGGAAGTACTGCAAGACCGCGCGGCTTCGTTATTTATAATTACGGTACAGGCTCCGCAGAATCCTTCGCCGCATCCGTATTTTGTGCCTGTTAAGCCGAAATTGGTTCTTAGAACCCACAGCAGCATACGGTCGCTGTCCACATTCAGCTTAACGTTTTTTCCGTTCAATTTAAATTCGATGAGCTCAGTCATTTTGAACTCCTTTGAAGTGATATTATTTATTAATTAAATTGCATTTAACCGTTCGTACTAACTTCAAAATATTGCAAAATAAAATAAATTGCAATTAAAACGGCAAGGCTTTTTTTGAATTGCTTTATTGGCAAAACAATATATTTTTAAAGTTAAATTTTGAACTAATTATCCATTTTTAAATAAATACCGGGGAACGCAAGGCATGGGGAATAGAAAACCGATTGTGCTTATTAAATCGGGGGATATTAAAAAGCATTTTACAATGAACGAAGCTATTGATGCAATGGAAAGCGCGTTCGCTTCCCTTTCGGCAGGCGAAGTTGAAGTACCCCAAAGATATGTTACCGGCATTACAGGCGAAGACCTTATTATGTTTATGAAACCGGCCTACTCAAAAAAAGACCGGAGAGCGGGTATTAAAATACTTACTCAAAAAGAGGGGCGTACGGTGGAAGGGCTACCTACAATTATAGGCATTGTACTTTTAATTGACGCTTATACCGGGGAAATACTTTCAATTATGGATGGCGAACACCTTACAGCACTGCGCACCGGAGCGGCCGGGGGCATTGCGGCCAAATACCTTTCGAGGGAGGATTCATCGGTAATGGCTTTATTCGGATGCGGCACACAGGGCAGAACACAACTGGAAGCAGTTAACTGTGTTAGAAACATCAAAAAGGTTTGGGTATTCGATAAATTTAAGAATTCGGCCCTTAATTTTGTTGAGCAGATGAAAGATAAAGTTGAGGCAGAAATTACTTATACCGATGACTTAGAGGTAT
>DAHYUM010000138.1 GCA_027398005.1 bacterium | reverse complement strand
CGGGGGAATTCTGGGGGTGGCGGTATGCGTTGCGCTTACACTGGATTTGGCAATAAACGTAAGCTTTAACCCTACCCGTTCAATAATTGCCGACGTAACCCCCGAAGGAGTTGAAAGGACAAAAGGTTATACCTGGATGCAGACGGTTTCGGGCACATTCGGGGTGCTGGCTTATGTAATAGGCGCGGTTTGGAACAATTATGTTTTAATTTACGTAGGCGTGGGTTTGGTTCTTATCCTTTCCATAGTGCCCTCATTTTTTATTGAAGAGCCAAAAGTGCTTCCGGGGAGCGAAACCGAAGGGGGCGAAGTTAAACATCATAAAACTTCCATTGCCGAAATACTAAACCTTATACAGCCTTTGTGGGGATTTCTCCTCTACGGGCTTTACGCCATTACCGCAAAACTGATAAGCTACGAAGCGAATAATTATTATGCCGAAATTATATGCGTGCTTATATCGCTCTTTTTTATAATAAAGATAATTTTCCAGAAAGACGATTCATCTGCGGGGCATAAAGGGGCAATAGGGTTTAAAAGAGTTCTCGCCGCGCATTCATTCACATGGATAGGCATTCAGACAATGTTCGTTTACATGTTCGCTTATGTTCAGTATAAGGTATTCGGATTTGCCGAAGGAAGCACAATCCCTTCTGAAACACAATTTGAGATGGGAAGAATTGTCTCTATAAGTTTCCTGATACTAAGCGCAGTTTCTTCAATTCTGCCCGCTTTCGTTCTCGAACCGGTTGCAAGAAAAATAGGCAGGGTTAAAACACATACAATATGCATTGCCTCAATGGCAATATCGTACCTGCTTATGCTTCTTTTCGGATTGACACCATCTATTATATATATCATAATGGCTCTGCTTGGAATAGGATGGGCTTCTACAATAAGCCTTCCTTTCGCAATTATGTCGCAGAAAGTCGACCAGTCAAGAATGGGATTTTATATGGGGCTATTTAATCTTTCGGTAGTGCTTCCCCAGCTGGTGGCAAGTTTCGGGGTGGGCAAGGCGGTAAACAACACCCCCGATAAAAGCCTTATATTCGTCGTAAGCACCGTAACACTGGCAATTTCGGCCGCGCTCTGGTTCTTTATTAAAGAAGACCAGGTTAAACAAAATTAATGGCATCAACAGGAACAGGCAGTTATGAAAAAAATAAATAAATTATATCTCATTCTTATTTTAATGGAGTTTGCGCCCTTTGCCCGGGCGCAGAAAAGCAACATTACCGATATCATTCCCCCGCTTAAGCTTATTTCGGGGGCGGCCGATACGGTAGTAGTATCCGACTTGTTCTATCTTCCCGAATACAATGTCACATTCCCCCCGGTAAAAGAGTTTAAGACCGAATACAACAAAGAGAAAGGTATTCTGGTAATTACCCCTTCCGAATCTTTTGAAGGGATTTCTTCGATAGAAGTTAAAAGCGGAGCGGACACTTATTCAATTCCCGTATATGTAAGAAAGCTTGCGCTAATTAATTTTACATTCAAGCCGGCAAAGAAATACAAATCGGTTTTCCTCTTCGGCAGTTTCAATAACTGGAACCGTTCAGCGGTTCAAATGAAAGATGAAAACGGGCAGGGAATTTATACTGCATCCGTTTCGCTTGAACCGGGAAGGTATGAATATAAATTCTATGCCGACGGCGAAGAACTTATAGACCCGGCAAATAAAGAAACCGTGCCCAACGGTCTGGGGGGAATTAATTCAGTGCTTAACATTCCTAACAGCCACAGCGGAAAGATTTTCCTGCACAAACTGGAGATGAACGGCAGCCTATTCACATTCTATCTTGAAACAGACCAGTCAGTAAAGATAACCCCGGCCAATATTATTGCGTTCTTAGATAACAAAAGAATAAACAGCGGGCAGGTACATATTAATGGGAATAGAATAAGCATAGACCTGCCCAAGAAAGGGTTGAAAGAAGCGAAATTATTCCGCGCCGCCGCCGATATTGAAGGGCTCGTAAGCAATATGCAGATGGTACCCCTTTCAAAAGGGAAACCGGAAGGGAACAGCGCCCCGTTCAGCTGGTACGACGCAAGCATCTACTCAATAATGATTGACCGTTTTAACGACGGGGACAAAAGGAACGATAAACCGGTTATACACGATTCCCTAAGCATGAAGGCAAATTATAACGGGGGCGATTTTAAAGGAATAACAAAGAAAATAAACGAAGGTTATTTTAATGCCCTGGGTGTAAATACTTTGTGGATTTCCCCCGTTAATGATAATACCGACAATGCATTCAGGGAGTTTCCCCCTCCCCACCGCTGGTTTACCGGATACCATGGCTACTGGCCCGTTTCGGCCGATAAGGTTGAAGAAAAGTTCGGCACATTTGCCGACCTTAAAAACCTTATTGCCGCGGCACATAAGCATAACATAAAGGTACTGCTCGATTTTGTTTCGCACCATGTGCATCAGGAGCACCCGTTTTATAAAGAGCACCCCGATTGGTTCGGCAAACTGAAACTGCCCGACGGCAGGCTGAACTTAAGATTATGGGACGAACAGAGGCTTACAACCTGGTTCGAGCCTTATATGCCCTCGTTCGATTTTCAGCATTCAAAAGAGGCAGTGGAAGTAATGAGCAATAACGCCGTATGGTGGCTTAAAAGCACCGGTGCAGACGGATTCCGCCACGATGCCGTTAAGCATGTACCGAACAATTTCTGGCGCGCTTTAACAAGAAAAATTAAAGAGAAGATAGATATTCCCCTGCACAGGAATGTTTATCAGATTGGAGAAACATTCGGAAGCTACGACCTTGTAAATTCTTACATAAACAACGGCCAGCTCGACGCCCAATTTAACTTTGAGCTTTACAATACGGCACTTTCTGTTTTTATTGACCCTTCCCGTTCATTCAGCGACCTGAACAACGAAATAAAGAAAGGGCTCGATGTATTCGGAACGGTTAACCTTATGGGGAACATAATGGACAGCCATGATAAGAACCGTTATATGGCTTACGCCGACGGCGAAATTACATTAAACCAGTCCGACGCAATTGAACTTGGCTGGAATAACCCGCCTGAAGTTGAGCATGCAACAAGCTACGAAAAAGGGGAATTGTACTACGCCTATATGTTCACCGTACCGGGCCTGCCGGTAATCTACTACGGAAGCGAGTTCGGAATGACCGGCGCCGCAGATCCGGATAACAGAAGAATGATGCGTTTCGGCAATGACTTGAACGGTAACGAGAAGAAGATGCTTGCTAAGGTAAGCGAAATTGTAAAAATCCGCGCCGGTAATTCGGCATTACGGTACGGAGATTACTATCCCGTTACCGCGGATAAAGATATATTCGCCTACATAAGAAGCGATTTTTATGAAAGAGTTCTTGTAGTGCTTAACAAATCGGAAGAGGAAAAAGATGCAGATCTAACGCTCCCCTCTTTCTATAAAACAGTATCGGCATACGACCTTGCCGCAAAGACAGGCTATAAGGTAAAGGGGAACATAATTCATCTAAAGGTAAAGCCGAGAGGATGGATGATACTGAAATTGAAGTAGGTAAAGAAAAAGCGGAAAGAAAAAATCTTTCCGCTTTTTTTATGTTTAATTAGAATCCTTAACAAATGTAACCATAAGGGCGGCGGCAATCATAGAAACACCCCCCAGAACAACTGCGTAAATTGCCTGGTCGGCAAAAACACTTCTCACAAAAAAGCCAAGAATTGCGGCGGCTGTAATCTGCGGAATAACAATAAAGAAATTGAATATACCCATATATACCCCCATTTTCTTTCTGGGGAGCGAGCCTGTAAGAATTGCGTAAGGCATTGCCAGAATTGAAGCCCATGCCAAACCAATACCTAGCTCTGAAATAATAAGCAATTTCGGGTCCTTAATAAAATAGAACGAAATCAATCCAAGTCCGCCAATAATAAGGCTTATCATATGCACGGTTTTGCGGCTGAATTTTTTAGCCAGCGCAACCAGAATAAAAGCCATAACTGCGGCAAATCCGTTATAAACGGCCATAAGCACACCAACCCAGTCGGCCCCCTGATTATAAAGAGCCGAAGTAGTATCGGTAGCGCCGTAGATATGATGTGTAACTGCCGGGGTAGTATAAATCCACATTGCAAAAAGCGCGAACCATGAGAAGAACTGTACGTAAGCAAGCTGAACCATTGTCCTGGGCATTTTATAGAGGTCGTTAATAACCGCCACAAGCCCGTTGGATGTTTTCTCTTTTTGTGTAAGCCAACCGGTAAAAAGCTGAATCAGACCGAATGCTACGATGCCGAGGAAGAAAACCGCCAGACCGTAATCCATATAGATGAAATAATTAAAAACGAGAAAGAGTACTATACCGATAATGGAAAAAATAATACCGTTGCGGAAGAAAACCTGATGGCGTATAAAATCGGAATCGCGTTCCCCTGTCTCTTCATCTTCGGCATCGAACTTTTCCATTTCCTCGGGGGAATATTCCTTTGAAGAAAATACGGTCCAAATAACGGCAAGCAGGAACACGGCGCCGCCGATATAGAAAGAGAATTTAACCGAAGGGGGAATTTCCCCCGCGGAGGCGGTATTGCTTATGCCGAACCAGTTTGTCATAACGTATGGCAGGGCCGATGCGACGATTGCCCCGATCCCAATAAAGAAACTCTGCATCGAAAATCCGATAGTCCTCTGTTCCGAAGGGAGAGTATCCCCAACAAAAGCGCGGAAGGGCTCCATTGAAACATTGATAGAAGCATCCATAATCCAGAGCATACCAGCGGCCACCCATAGCACGGGAGAGTTGGGCATAAATAGCAAAGCGAGCGAAGCAAGTATTGCTCCGGTTAAAAAATAAGGTCTCCTTCTTCCAAGCCGGTTCCAGGTGCGGTCGCTCATATGCCCAATAATCGGCTGAATAATTAAACCGGTAACCGGGGCGGCAATCCAGAGAATCGGGATTTCGTCAATTTTGGCTCCAAGGGTTTCAAAAATCCTGCTAACGTTAGCATTCTGCAGAGCAAACCCGAACTGTATGCCGAGGAAGCCGAAACTCATATTCCATATCTGCCAGAAACTTAAACGGGGCTTTTTCATAAACTTTCCTTATGGCTTTATTTTGAAAACACTTTATATTCCCAGGGCTTAAGCTCTGCTTCGTAATCATTCTTAATTACCCTCTTAGCCCCCTTATTAAATACGTCCTTATATGTGCCGGCAATAGCGGCCGAATTAATTTTAACCTTTTGAGGCGATTTTGAGAAATTGAATACGGCAAATACCTTATTACCATCTTTTACGCGTGTAAAAGAATAAACATTTTCATTTCCGCAGTCAATAGAATGAATTTCGCCCCCGTAAGTTCCGTTCCACAATGCCTTGTTTGTTTTCTTAAGACGGTCCAGCATTGTATAGATACCTCTCATTTCATCCGGCTTCCAGTTAACAGTATCCTTATCGAAGAAGCGCAGGCGTTTATTCATGCCTGCTTCCTGCCCGGTATAAATAAGGGGCATACCGGGAATAACTTCGCAGAAGACGGCAAAAGTTTTAGCGCCGCCGTCAAGCCTTTCATATTCGGTTCCGTTCCAGCTGTTTTCATCGTGGTTGGTGGTAAAATTCATTCTATAATCGTTGGGCGCATATTCTTTTTTCTCTTTATCGAAAAATTCTTTAAGGTCGGCAGCTTTCTTTTTGCCAGCGGCAATGTCATTCATCAAATCTTTAAGAGGCCAGTTGTAGGTCATATCGAATGCTTTATGCATATAGCTTTCGTTGGCTTCGGCAAGCATAAATACTTTTTTAATTTTAGAAAGCTTTGCGTAAGCTTCTTCCCAGAATTCGATAGGCACCATGGAGGCAACATCGCATCGGAACCCGTCAATATCGCAGGATTTAACCCAGTAAGACATCGCGTCAATCATCGAATTCCACAAGCCTTTATTATCGTAGTTAAGGTCAATAACGTCGGTCCAGTCGGCTACAGGGGGAACGAAATTTCCTTTTGCGTCTTTGGTAAAATAATCGGGATGCGTTTTAAGCCAAACGTTATCCCATGCGGTATGGTTGGCAACCCAGTCAATAATAACATGCATTTTCAACGAATGCGCTTTTTTAACTAAAGCCTTAAGGTCGGCTTCGGTGCCGTATTCCGGATTTACAGCCAAATAATCGCTAACGGAATAATAACTGCCAAGGCTCCCTTTCCGGTTAAGTTTGCCTATTGGGTTAATAGGCATAAGCCATAAAATATCCACTCCCATTTTCTTAAGCTCGGGCAGGTGTTTTTCAAAAGCTTTAAAAGTACCTTCGGGGGTATACTGGCGAACGTTGACTTCGTAAATTACGGCATTTTTAGACCATTCCGGGTGAATAACCGGCTTATTCTGCTGAGAGTAAACGGTTACTGTGATAAGTAAAAAGAGGAGGAGTATTTGTCTGATTTTCATAACATTTCCTTGATTAATTTATGAATGATAAGCGAGTTTTTGTTAATAATCAAGCACATTTTAAGGGTATTATGGGGGAGGTTTTTTGTCCCCATATACCTAAGCGCCCTTGTGTATTAGGGAATGAATAATTACATTTTAATACTTCATTCCGCAAACTCCATTTGCCATAATAAATACATGCAATAATTGATCGGGAGGATTCTATATGATCAATTGCCTGTTGGTATCAGGTTCAAAAACCGTAGGGGGATTTGAATATTTCCTTCGCATACCGAGCGGAGGGCTGGCCTCAATTGCAGGTAATGCAGACCGCACAATATGCGATATAAAAATTATTGACCTTGTTGCCGTTCAGCGTAAAGCGGTAAAATATTTTACAAAATACATTACCCGCAACAGGTTCGACGTTATAGGCTTCAGCAGTATGATATTCCAGTACAGCGAGATACTGGAGCTGGCAAAAATTACAAAAGCCGTTTCCCCCGGTTCAATAACCATACTTGGGGGATATTACCCTACGGTCAACTACAGCGGCATGCCTGCCGGCGAACTTAAATATTTCGATTTCATAATAAGGGGCGAAGGGGAAAAGGCATTTGCACTTCTTATTGAGGCGCTTAATAATAAAACTGGTTATACTACAATACCCAACCTAAGCTATAGAAGAGAAGGCGAATTTATACACAACGAATGCGGTCCCCTTATTGACCTGAATACCCTAAAACTGCCCGACCGGAGCTGCAGGGTGCTTAAAAAAGGATTTTATTATTTAAATAACCGGGTAGAAAGCATAGAGACATCACGCGGATGCACCTACAACTGCAGTTTCTGTTCAATTACAAGGATGTACGGCAGAAACTACAGGCAGTTTCCAATAGAAAGGATAATTGAGGATATTAAGGACGCACGCAACCGGGGGGCCAAAGCCGTGTTCTTTATAGACG
>DAHYUM010000137.1 GCA_027398005.1 bacterium | reverse complement strand
TAAGGAGGGGGAAAATCGAATTATCTAATTTATATTAAAGAAACATCTGCAGACGGCAGGGGCTCACCTTTGCGAAAAGTTTGAGATGCTTGCATGAAAAGAGGTTTCCAAACCCACAAAAATTATAAACCGTTAAAACGGTTAATGGGATTTTGGTTTTTACATTTGCCCGTGGTCGAAACCACGGGCTGTTTTACTCTTGATTCTCCTCCTTATTAAGGAGGGGGAAATGGGAATGTACTACTTAATTGGTATATCCAGAATAGAATATTTCTCCCATCCGTTAAAATCGAAATGCCACCATTCGGTTTCCATCTGAATAAATCCGAACTGCATCATTGCAAGCTTTAGAATCTTTCTGTTTGCGGCGGCTCTATCGCTAATATCTTGGTAATCGGGTCTGGCTTTAGGGGTGAAATCGTCGAACTGTGTGCCCATATCAAGCTCTCTGCCCGATTGGTCAATAAGAGTTACATCGGCGGCGCATCCCCTGTTATGACGCGATCCTTTCGCAGGATCGGCAACGAAATTTTCATTGGGCAGAATTGACCACATATATTTCTGTACCGAAAGGGGGCGGTAGCCGTCGAAAATTTTTATGCGGAGGTTGTAAGTCTTTTTAAGGAATTCATTTGCCTTTGCAAGCTGAACGGCGGCATCGTGCCTTAGATAAACCTTTGCCGACGGGTATAGCACCTTATGGGTAAAATTATTTTCCGTGGCATACCTAACATCGGTAATAATTGTCGAATCGAGCGAGCTGACAAGCACAAGCGATGTATCGGTCTGCCCAAAGAGCGCCGCCGTATAGAGAATAAAGAAAAGGATAATTTTTAATTTCATTTATTTCTTTTATTCCCTAAAAATTAACATCAATCTGCATGTTGCCGGTATCGGCGGTTTTTATGTATAATATTTTATCGTTGCTGTTGTAATAATAGCCGCCTGTCTGCGCAAGCGATTCCGAAGAATCCTTTTCGTTTAGGATGCCGCCGCCTGCTTTTACGGCCGAAGGTTTTTGCGCAAAATAGATCTTGAATAAATAATTCTTTCTATCCCCCTTGTAGCCGTCTTTCTCCTTTTTAACGGTAATATTTAAACCGTTATCCTTCTTTTCGCAGGTAAAATTAGTAAGCGAATAGCTTCCTTTTTCATAGTTGTAAGATATTCCGTCATCCTCATAAAGTGTATAGGATGATTTTGCGGAAGGATAAATTTGTATTTCGGTCTGCTCAATTTTCTTTTCGCCTACATACTGCTGAATTTCCTGCATCGGAATTATGCCCCCTTCCCTAACAAAAACGGGAATAGTATTTAGAGGCACCTCAAGTATAATCCATTGCCCCCCATTGTAAACCGTTCCGGTTTTAATGTAGAGCCAGTTTCCCTCGGGCAGATAGAGTTTCTTGAAATCGGAGTTTTCGGTAAGCACAGGCGCTACAAGAACATTTTCACCAACCATAAACTGGTACTGCGCCTGCTGGTTATAGCATTCGCGGTCGTTCTGGTAATTGAGGAACATAGGGCGCATTATAGGCATGCCTGTTTTTGATGCATTATAAAATTCATTGTAAAGGAATGGAAGAAGCTGATAGCGCATATTAATCATATCGCGCACGGCATATTCAATATCTTCCCCAAAAGTCCACGGCTCTTTTGCCTTTGTACCGTATGCCGAATGCTGGCGGAAAAATGGGGTAAATACGCCAAGCTCCATCCATCTCATATAAAGCCTCTGCGATGCATCCCCTATAAAGCCCCCAACGTCGGTGCCAATAAAAGGAAGGCCGCTGATGCCCATATTAAGGGGCATTGTGCATGCAAGCGAAAGATGCTCTTCGGTGGATGCGTTATCGCCGGTCCATATTGCCGAATAGCGCTGAATGCCCGCGAATCCCGCGCGAGTAAGAATTAAATGCCTGCTGTCGGAATATCTTTTTAATCCTTCCCTTGTAGCCTGTGCCATTTCGAGGCCGAATACATTATGTATTTTCTTATGGTCGGCTTTAAATCCGTTATCGTCAAACTGCACTATATCGGGGAAATTCTGTCCCCATACCGCAGGTTCATTCATATCGTTCCAGAAACCTTCAACTCCCTGTTTCATAAGGATAGAAAGATTATCCCCCCACCAGTAGCGAGTTTCCTTTTTAGTGAAATCGGGGAAATAAGCCCACGAAGGCCAAACCTCTCCCTGATACAATGTGCCGTCGGGGTATTTTGCGAACAAACCTTTTTTAACTCCCTCTCTGGCCGCAAAATAATTAGTATCGGCTTTAACGCCGGGATCGATTATTGTTACAAGTTTAAAACCTTTTTCTTTTAACCCGCCAATCATTTTTGCCGGATCGGGGAAGCGGTTCCTATCCCATGTAAATACCCTGTATCCGTCCATATAATGAATATCGAGGTAGAGAACGTCGCATGGAATTTTCTTGGCTCGGAATGTATTTGCTATTGTCTCCACGGTCGATTCGGGGTAATAGCTCCAACGGCACTGCTGGTACCCTAAAGCCCACATAGGAGGTAGTTCCATACGCCCCGTAAGCTGTGTATATGATGAAAGAACTTTTTTCATATCGGGGCCATAGATAAAGTAATAATCCATTTCCCCCTCTCCGGCGCCGAACCAGTAAAAACGGTTGTTGCTCGCACCGAAATTAAAACGCGATTTATATGTGTTATCGAAGAAAATTCCGTATGCCTTAAAATCCCTTATACCATAGAAGAATGGAATAGATTGGTACAATGCATCTGTGCGGTTTGTGTATGAGGGGTAATCTGAATTCCAAAGAACATATTCGTTGCCGTTCTTTCTCAGGTCGCCGCTCTTTTCGCCAAGACCGTAAAAGCTTTCACCATCAAGAAGTTTCTTAAAACAGCGCACTTCGCCGTTGTTAAAACTTACGCCGAAAGATTCGTCATCGGCATTAATCAGGTTCTTATTCGAATCGTATATTGAAACGCGGCACGGATTTTTGGTGATTTTCACATTCAGTTCCCCGGTGGAAATGGAGAGGGAATTCTTATCCTCAGAGAAGGTAAATTCTGTTTTAGCAGGCAGTTCATAAGTAACTGCATAAGAAGGAGCCTTGCTGAAATCCTTTTTATCGGTGTACCTGAAGCGGATTATATTATTGCCGTACACATACACATTAACCCGGGCGTTATCAAGTATAAGTTCAACACGGTTATCGTATTTTTTGTAATCCCTTATTTTGCCCGCAAAATTATACTGGGCACTAATTGAGACTGTTGTTATTAAAATAATGACTGCGGAAAGAAATAGGTTTTTCATAATAATTCCCCGTAATAAATAGTATTGAAAAATATGAAAATTAAGGGAATAAATTAAGGTAATAAGATTTGAAAAAGGGCAGGGGGCTAAAGCGCCCCCTGCTTGTGAAGGGGAAAAATTATTTTACATAAACCATCTTTTTAGTCTGAATTGAATTACCCACCCGCAATGTATAAAAATAAATACCGCTTGTAAGGCTGTACCTTGTGCCGGAAAAAGAAGCCTCGTAATTGCCGGGGGTTTTCATTTCGTTTACCAGAGTAGCAACGTCGCGCCCGAGGGCATCGTAAATTTTTAATGTAACTTCCTGCTGAACCGAATTCTGCGAAACAGGCACCGTATATTTTATAATTGTACCAGGATTAAAAGGATTAGGGTAATTCTGCTCTAATACAAACTGAGTAGGCACATTACCGTTGGTTTCGGCTTCTTCGGTTATAGTAGGGGTCGGGTTTCTTAACAGCCATTCATCAGGATCGAATTGGAGCGATGTGGGCTTACCGTTCATGGTTATATAAAAAGTCTGCGTCTGCGCATTATTGAAAACTGTTACGGTAGTATCGCCGGTGGCTCTTGTAAATTTAAGCTGAATAGGCATTGTAAAAAAAGTGGGATTTGAAGTTCCGGTTGCCTGCGATATTGTAACGCGGGCAGTATATAAATTACCCGCAACAATGCTCTGGCTGTTCCATGTAACATTGTAAACCGGGTATTTTTCGCCGTAAATCCATTCGTCAAAAAAGTATTTAAGGCTCTGGCCGTAAATGGCTTCGGCGTGCCGCTGAAAATCTTCGGTAGTGGCAACACCGTATGCAAGCGTAGGGTCGGCAAGATAATTGCGCAGCACGGTATAAAATTTTGATGAATCCTGCATAACGCCCCTAAGCATATGGAGAACAACCGCCCCTTTTGAATATGAACGGTAGCTGTTAAAAATCTCATTTTCGTTGGTTATATCCTGCACCCAAATTGTGCCGCTTGCATAGCGGGCCATAGTAAGGTTGCCTTCAATTTCGTTTATATATCCGCCTCTTCCTTCGGTTCCTTCTCTGTAAACAGCCTCGCAGTAGGTGGCAAAGCCCTCGTTAAGCCATATATGGTGCCAGTCTTTGCATGTTATTTTATCGCCGAACCACTGATGCCCCAGTTCGTGCGAAATAATATTAACACTGCTCATTGCGCCTCCCCCCATCGAAGTAACGGTCTGGTGTTCCATTCCGCCTCCCCATGCAAATTCGGCGTGCCCGTATTTTTCCGAAGCAAAGGGGTAGAGCCCGAATTTGGAGGAATAAATTGTGAGCATATCTTTGGTCTTGGCTACGGCATTTTCCCTTGATGTATTCATTTTTTCGGGGTAGCAGTAATGTGTAATAGGCATAGTCTTGCCGGGGGCATACTGCCAAGTATCCTGATAAGTGCCGTAATTTGTTGCCGCTACCGAAATTAAATAGGTGGCAATGGGGTAGTGGTTTTTCCATTTGTATGTCTTTGTCCCGTCCTGGTTTGTAACCACTCCGGTAAGCGAGCCGTTAGAAACCGAAGTATACCATTCGGGGGCGGTAATCCATACTTCTGAAGAATCGGCTTTATCGGCAGGGTCGTCTTTGCAGGGCCACCAGTCCTTAGAGCCGTATGGCTCGCTTAAGGTTGCAATAATTTTCTTTCCCAGACTGCCATCGTAGAATGAAATGCTTGCGCTGCTTATAACCCCCGAGCCCCCGGTTGGGTAGCCGGAATAGGTAATATCCATTGTAAACTGTTCCCCTGCATAATAAGCCCGGTCCAAAGTAATATTCAGTTTATCCGAAGCCTGCGAGAACTGGAGCGAATGCCCCGCGCATTGAATTGATGAAACGGCCAGGTTCGATTTTAAATCGAGCGAAACGGATGTGAGATTATCTTTCATCGAGGCGGCGGTCATTGTTACAACGCCGCTCAAAAAATTAGCAGGGCTGGCGGGGAATGTGAGGTTCAGCTTGTAATATTTGGCGTCTATATTGGCATCCCCCGGGTATAATGCCTGGTTCGATTTATAAAGTTTCCTGAATGCCTCTTTTTTTATTTCCGATTCATACTGAGCGGCGCTCTGGGCAAAAAGGGGAATGGTTAAAGCAATAATAAGTAGTACAATATATTTTTTCATGTTTTCCTGCTTCCAATTTCCTGTTAAAATAAAATATTCATCTTTAAACCAATCCGCTATGCAAAAAACATTCCCCAATTTATAGAGGGCTATAGCCGGCTAAGAACGCTTATTTTTTCTTTTCTTTAATAAAAAGGGACATAAGTATTGAAACCGAGATGGCAACGGCAATAACAATTAGCGAGATATTAACGGAAATATGTACCACCCCTGCAATAAGCATTTTAACACCTATAAAAAAGAGGATGAAAGAGATGCCGTATTTGAGGAAACGGAACAATCCAAGCACCCCCGCCAGTGTGAAGTATAATGCCCTTAAACCGAGAATAGCGAACAGGTTTGAAGTTATTGCGATGAAAGGATCGTGTGTTATGGCCAGAACTGCCGGAATTGAATCGATTGCGAATACAACGTCGGTCGATTCAACAAGGATAAGGGTAATGAATGCCATTGTTGCGTAATTAATTCCATCCTTTCTTATAAAGAAATGGTCTGTAGTGGCCGATGTATCTATGTTTAAAAACCTTTTTGTCCATTTTACTAAGGGATTTTTATCGTGATGTATCTGCTCATCTTTTGAAGTGAACATTTTTACGGCGGTATAAACAAGAACGGCGCCGAATATATAGGTCATAAAGCTGAAAGCGTGCAGAAGGCCTACGCCAACAAGTATAAAAAGAATTCTTAAAACAATTGCCCCCATAATGCCCCATTTTAATATGCGGGGCTGGTTCTTTTCCAAAATGCCCATAATTGAAAAAATCATAATGAAAACGAAAAGGTTATCTACCGATAATGAATATTCAATTATATAACCGGTAATAAACTCAAGTCCCTTAACATGCCCGTCGGGATAATAGAAATAAATTGAAGCGGCAAAGCAAAGCGCAACCGAAACCCACATGATAGTCCAGAATACTGCTGTTTTAAGTTTCATTACGCCGGTTCTTTTTCCCGCGGCAAGCATATCTATAGTTATTATCGTAATAAATAGAATTGCGAATGCGATCCAGAATATCAGTTTAATTTCCATTAGTAAGTCTTTCCATTTTTGAAGAATAATATAGCTGAACAGAGTTAAATATAAAAAAAAATCCCGCAATAAGAATGCGGGATTTTTCAATAAACAGGGTTGGTTTAAGCGCCAATTTCTACCAGGATGTCTCCTTCAAGAACCGAATCGCCCTGAGCTACTTTAATTGCCTTTATTGTCCCTTCCTTGTCCGATTCGATAGTGTTTTCCATTTTCATGGCTTCGAGAAGGAGAAGTTTATCGCCGTAGTTAACTTTATCCCCCGGTTTAACAAGAATGTTAAGTACAATGCCGGGCAGGGGCGATTTGATAGTACCCGTTCCCTTGGGAGCAGTGGGGCTTGCTGTTTTTACAACCGTCTTGTCCGATTCGGTGGATAATACGGTCTGTGTACGGACAATTATGGGAGTCTTTGAAACCGGGCGCAAATCTTTATCAATTTCAACTTTATATACTTTTCCGTTTACGTCAACTTCGGCAATATTCCCTTCGGTTTTAAGAATCTCAACATCGTACTCGCTGCCTTCAATTTTAAGTTTATATTTTTTCATAATTCCTGTACGCCTTTTATTTTCTTTTTCATTTCAAATTGCATTTCCATTAAAGAGGAATGTTGCAATGCTTCTTTGGGGGATTATTATCCTTTTTGGTGGCAAGCGATTGAAGCGCGCGGATTATACGGAACCTCGTATTCCTCGGTTCAATTACATCATCAATATATCCGAATTTTGCCGCTACATATGGATTCGCGAATTTATTCCTGTATTCTTCCTCTTTTTCAGCCAGAAAACGGGCTCTGGCCTCGGGGTCGGTAATTTTTTTAAGCTCTTTGCTGTGGAGAACTTCAATTGCCCCTTTGGGCCCCATAACGGCAATTTCGGCGCTCGGCCAGGCATAATTAATATCGCCGCGCAAATGT
>DAHYUM010000136.1 GCA_027398005.1 bacterium | reverse complement strand
CGCTGAATAACGCCTAAAGGTTTTCTTTCAATAGGGAGGAATTGTTCTGCCTGAATGGGTCCTTTGCCGTCCAGAGGTTCGCCAAGCGGATTTACAACGCGCCCTAAAACCTTAGAGCTAACCGGAATTGAGGCAACTCTCTTTGTCCTCTTAACCACATCCCCCTCTTTTATAAGGGAGCTTTCGCCGAAAAGAACGCATCCAACGTTGTCTTCTTCAAGGTTAAGAACCATACCGGTTACACCATTAGGGAATTCGACAAGTTCGCTGGCCATAACCTGCGAAAGCCCGTAAACGCGGGCAATGCCGTCGCCTACTTGAAGTACAGTGCCTACATCATAAATTTCGGCTTCGCTGTCAAATCCGGCTAATTGTTTTCTGAGTATTGCCGATACTTCATCTGGTCTTACTTCAGCCATCTTTATTTCCTATAAACTTATTCTTATTAATTTTGTTCTGAAAAACTTTTTCTTAACATCTTCAATTGGTTAGTAATTGAAGCATCAATAACGGTATCGCCTGCTTTAACAAGAAATCCGCCAATTATTTTCGGGTCAACTTTAAAAGTAAGTTCTACCTTCTTGCCCGTTCTCAATTCAAGCTCTTTTTTCAGGTTCCCCTGCTGGCCTGTTGTAAGTTCAACAGCGCAGGTAACTTCGCCTCTAACTATGCCAAGCTTATCGTCCCGCATCTCGAGAAACCTCTTAATAATATCGGGAAGAAGCACCTCTCTGTTCTTAGAGATGATAAACTCAACAAATTCGGCAAGGTCCTTATTGGTGCGCGTTTTAAGAAGCTCCTTAAACACATCGAGCTTAACGGTCTTTTTAATAATAGGACTGGCCAAAAACAGCCTCAGTTCTTTTGATTGCGCCATTGTATTGTTAATAAACTCAACATCTCCGGCAAACTGTTCGAGGTTGTTTTTTTCAAGAGCAAGGCCCATTAGAGCCGTTGCATATCTATTTGCAACTCTGAAAACGCTCATTATTAATTTTTAGTTATATCCTGAATATATTTATCTACAATTTTCAGCTGTTTTTCCTTATCGAGGTTTTCCCTAATAATTTTTTCGGCAGAATTAACTGCAATTTCTGCAATTTCCGCTTTCAAACGATTAAAGTCGTCCTGGTGCTTTCTCTCGATTGCGGCCTGAGCGTCGGCAATCAGTTTTTTAGCCTGGCTGCTGCTCTCTTCCATCATCTGGGCCTTAATCTTTTCGGCGTATTCCCTTCCCTGAGAAATTATTTTCTGCGCTTCCTCTTCGGCTTTTGCCATTCTCACTTTATTCTCTTCGGTAAGCTTCTCAAAATCGATACGGGCTTTTTCGGCTTTATCGAGGGAATCCTTTATAAGATTTTCCCTTTCCGAAAGAGCCGTCAGTATCGGCTTCCAGGCAAGCTTCTTTAGAATAAAGAGAAGAAGCACGAATGTTACAAAGGTCCAGAATATCAGCCCCGGATTTACATCCAGCAGGCCTCCTTTTGCTTCTCCGCCTTCGGAAAAAAACATCATAGCTATATTTAACATAGCCAACATTATATTTGTCCTTAGTTTTTAAAAAGTAAAATTATTACTTAAGAGCAAGAAGAATACAGATAACTAAAGCAAACAGAGAAATACCTTCAATAAGAGCAGCGGCAATAATCATGGAAGTTCTGATATCGCCGGCAGCTTCGGGCTGACGTCCGCTTGCTTCCATTGCTGAGCTTGCTAATTTGCCAATGCCAAATGCGCCGCCAATTACTGTTAAAGCTGCGCCGATTCCTGCTGCTAAGTATGCCAACATTTTCGGATCCATTTATTTCCTCCTTAAATAATATATAAATTAAAAATATTAATGTTCCTGGTGAACTGCCATCCCTATAAACAACGAGGACAGCATTGTAAATATATATGCCTGAATTACCGCTACCAGTACTTCAAGCAGATAAATAAATAATGCGAACGATACCGATACCGGCGCTACAAAGTAAGTCCTTAATATGAATATGAGCCCCAGTAAGGCTAAAATTACAATATGCCCGGCTGTCATATTGGCAAAAAGACGAATGGCCAGTGCAAATGGTTTTGTAAACAATCCCAATATTTCAACTACAAACATAATAGGCAAAAGCCAGGCGGGTACACCATGCGGCAAAAGCCCCTTAAAATATCCGAACACTCCGTTCTTCCTCATTCCTCCCCCCTGTATTACCCCGAATGATATAATTGCGAGGGTGGCTGTTACCGATATATTGCTGGTTGATGTTGCAGTATACGGAAACAAACCTATAAAATTACAGGTAAGAATAAAAAAGAATGTAGTAAGCAGATAAGGAACAAACTTTTCAAATCCCTTTCCAATTGTAGGGCGCGCTATTTCATCCCGCACGAACACAATAAGAATTTCCATAAAGTTGCTTACCCCTTTGGGAACAAGCGATTTTTTATACGAGCGCGAAACTATTGTTAGCACCGTAAGAAGAATAACCGCGGCAAGCCACATGAATACAACATGCTTGGTTATCGATATATCGTAACCGAACAAATGAATAGTGGGAAGATTAATTGTACCAAACGGTTCAAAATTAAGTTGTTTTGAATCGAGTATATGGTGCAGAATCCATCCGGTATCCTGCTCTCCGGCAGGCTTGAGGGCTGTTTTCACACTATCGGCTATATTTTCTGCGTGCTGATAAAACATAATTATGACCGTATTTTCTTAGACTCCTTTAAGTAAATACCTATTTCCCAAACCAGAGAAACAAAGTATAGAATAAGAAATGTAAATATATAAGCATAAATATCAATTTTCAAGGAGACGATGATTATGGTAAACATTGCAAGAACCAGCATTAAGCGGGCTGCCATACCCCCAAATACGAGCACCATGAACTGCTTATTCCTCTTTTTTAGCGATTTTTTGAAGAAAAAATAGGCTAAACTTGTATTTATTAAGTTTAGTATAACGCCCGCCGAGGCAGATTCGGCCTGAAAATAATTTATCTGTTTCGTAAAAAAAAGGAGAAAAAGTAGAAATATTGCTCCCACTATCAGGTATAAATATGTTTTTATCATTTCCCGGGAGGCTTCTTGTTTATCATTATTATTGTCTTAATAAAGTGGTACATGCCCACAGCAATACCAAGCAAGGCAAATATAAGCAGCCATAAAGGGTGTGTGTTGTTCTTATCGTCTATATATTTGCCTACAAGAACAAAAACCACCATTGTAGCGGCAAGCTGGGTACCTATGCCAAGCAGAGGGCCGGCCGATCTTAATTTTTCAGCCGGGCTCTTATCCGTTTTTTTGTTCGGACGCGGGTTCATTTTTCATAAGGCTTCTTCCTTCGAAAACCGCCCCTTCTTCTACTACTAAAAATTTGGTTGTTAAATCTCCTTTCAAAACCGATTTCTGGTCGAGCTTAACCTTTTCGCTGGCAAATACTTTCCCTTCAATTCTTCCGCTAAGGTTAATATTCTTTGCCGAAACTTCCCCCTCGATAACGCAATGTTCGCCAAGGGTAAGAATTCCTGTTACTACAACGTTCCCCTTTATTTTTCCGTCAATACGTACATTCCCCTCGCTGAAAAAATTTCCCTCAATCTTTACTCCGCCGCTTAAAATACTAACATCATCGGCAGTTGTAGAATCTTTCTTTAAACCCATTTGCACTCCTATTTAATTAATAATTTTGAAGGATCCACAGCTTTATTATTGTACCATATTTCAAAATGGAGGTGATAGCCCGAGCTTGTTTCCCCGCTTTTTCCGCTCAATGCTATTGTTTCCCCCTGAACAACATTATCCCGTTCCCTCTTTAAAAGAGACGAACAATGCTTATATATTGTAATGTATTTATTATGATGGTCTATAATTATTTTATTCCCGTCGTTTATGGTATAATCGGCAAATATAACAGTTCCCCCTGCCGATGCAATTACCGGAGTGTTTCCGGCTACCGCGTAGTCAACCCCCATGTGTCCGTTTTTTGGATCGAAATTATTTACAATTACTCCCTTTACCGGAGCAATAAAATAGGTGGTATCGGGGCTTGCAGAGCCGAAGTATTTATCAATCAGCATTTGAAATGCCGTATAAATACTCCCTCCTTCGCGTGGAACCTGTTTACCCTTATATGCCCGCATCGAATCGTAATAACTTGCATCAACAGTGTCTTTAGTCCCCATCATAACCGCAATCTTCAGCTTCCTGGCTTCAGAAACATAACGCTCAACTTCTTTTTCGAGCACCGTAACCTTGGTTTCAAGTTCTTTTACCCTTTCTTTCTGGGCTGCCATCTCCTTGCTTTCGAATGTGAATATAAAATCCTTTGCGGGAGTTAGGAATAAAATGAGGGCCACAAATAGAGCAACTATAAATGTATACAAGGCAACAATGGCAACAGTCCCCCAGAAAGAAAATTTCCATCTCTTCGTTTCCATATCGTGGAAATGGGGCGTAATATAAATTGCCGAATTCCTTAATTCGAGTAATTTTTTAAAATCCATACACTCTAAATTTTTATTGTAGGAATATATTATTTTTTTTGGAAAATAGCCTTTAGGATAGAATGTCTTTTATTGTGCTAAATATGCTTTCGGGGGTAATGCGGTATGCGCATTCAAAAGTGCCAATTGGGCATTTGTTGTGCCCGTGGATGCCGCACGGCTTGCATTTAAGCCCATTATAGCTTAAATAACGGCTATTTGAATGGTATGGATAAAATCCGAATTCCGGAACGGTTGAACAATAAACCGTTATAGCAGGTATATTAGCCATCAGACTTAGATGGGTCGGGGCGCTGTCGTTCGAAACTATTAGTCTGCATTTTTTTAAGAGGAATACCGATTCGGTAAGTGAGAGCTTGCCTGCAAGCGAAACAACCTTTTCACCCATTCCCTCTGCAAGCTGGCTGCACATTGCGGCATCTTCCTTGCCCCCCACCAGGACACAACTGAATCCTGCCTCTGTTATCAATTCTATTAGTCGTCTGTAGCTTTGCTGTGGATATTTTTTCGTTTCCCAAACCGAGCCGGGGGCAATTGCAATTATATTTCCTGTAAAACCGTCAAGCAGTTCTTCAGCTTTCTTAACGGCCTCGCCGTTTGTTTTTATGGCGGGTATTATTTTCCAGCTGGTTTCGTCTGTTGGATAACTTATTATTTCGAGCAGTCTTCTTACTTCGTGATAGGCGCTCTGGTATTTAATTTTTGTACCGTAAATAAAACTCATCGATGCCGTATCGAATCCGATAGTATCTTTTATTCCGGTAAGTAATACGAGCAGTGATGTTCTAAAAGACCTGTGGGGCGAATAAATTTTCCTGTATCCCCTCTCCCTTAATATTCGGGCAAACGAATAAATGCCCAAAAGCGATTTATGTTTTCCCCTTTTTTCAAAAACAAGCACTTCATTTACAAAAGGAGAATTCCGGAATATCTCTGCCGTACCCGGAATTGCTATTACGTCAATTAAAGCATTACGATTGGTCTCTTTAAGTTTCTCTATCATTGGAAGGGTTAATACGGCATCCCCTATAAAGGCAGTTTGAATTATAAGGTATCTTTCTTCCATTTAATATTTCCAGATTTTATGCATCCAGAACCATTGTTCGGGGTACTCTTTAATAACCGATTCGAGATGTGTAAAATAGCGCTGGCAAACTGCCTGAATTTTTTCTTCGTCGCTTCCGGTAAGGTCGTCGTACTTAAGCTCGGTACAGATTGTCTTGTAATTCAGGTCCTTCTGCCTTATGTTGAATGCCATTATAATGGGCGCATTAGTCTTAAGAGCAAGCGCCGCAGTACCGCTGAAGGCGGCCGTGGATTTGCCGAAGAAATTGACCCTTACCCCCTCTTTTGGCCCTCTCTGGTCACCTACCGATAGAACCGCGCCGTTATCCTTTAGCACCTTGTAAAGCTCCCTTATGGAAGCCCCCAAGAGCACCACCTTTACACCGAATTTCTCCCTCGATTTGTTTATCCAGTCCGATACATAATTATTCCTCATTCCCTTGGCCATTGCATAAAGGGTTTTATGGTAAAGCAGGGGAAGCACGGCAAAAAGCTCCCAGTTGCCGAAATGCCCGGTTAGAATGAAAAACGGCTTGCCTGCTCCAAAGTATTTTTTGAATACTTCTTCCGCGCCCGAAATATCTACAACCCTCTTAATATCTTCCTCCTTAAATGAGGAGAGCATAAGCAGTTCTGCAAATGTAAGGGAAAAATTACGGTAAGCCGTCTTGGCTAAAACTTTAATTTCCTTTTCATCCTTTTGCGGGAATGCGGTTCTTAAATTATCTATAACAACCTGTTTTCTTATAGGTACCGCATAGTAAAATAGTGAGCCTAAAAGGAGAGCCAGTTTCCTTGAAAGGGTTATTCCCAAAAGCCGGAATAACCCGCCAAGGAATAAAAATGCAGCATATTCTGTTCTATTCTTCAACAATATAATTTATCGTTTTTGAATCCTTTGAATCCAGTTATCGTCAAACGGCTCGTTCCTCTTTGTTGAATGGAGAAGAATATAATTGCCGAATCCGCTTATATCGCCGAAGACGAATATTACGTTAGGTTCCTGCTCTACGTTGTTGTAGGTCCATTTTTCGTAAGGCTGGGTGTTCCCTTCAAGAGGATGGCGTTCAATATCATCGGGAATGCCGTATTTTACTATTACACGGCCACGGTCGGTTTTGTACCCTTCCTTGTATTTATAAGAGAAGTTTTTGTTTGCGTACTGAACTCTCTTATCGAACTCTACCCTCGATTCGTTTATTCCGTTTGGATTATTGTTGTTGCGGGCAAGCCAGAATTTGTAAAGGAAAAGTTTCTTTCCGTCGTATGTATCAAGCTTCTTAATCTGTTCCAGTTCGTCCCTATCGGCAATATATTTAATTTCATCAAGCATCTTATCGCAGTCCGGTTCTGCCATTATTGCGTATTCGCTTCCAATAAAACTTGCCGCATCGCCGGCTACAGCGTCTTCTTTCTTTACATCGGGATTAAAGAAATAAATCTTTTTTGATGTAACAAGGGCTTTTTTGCTTACCGTATCTACAAGAGCAATTTCAAGCGTGTAGGTATCGGTTGGGTATTTCGACAGATTAACATTCCCTATTTCGGCCGTGGCGTTGCTCTTTGGAATAATAACTTTTGAACTTGTGGTCATCTGCTTCCCTTTACTGTCGAAAAGCGTTTTTACAAGTTTATATCCGTTTCCGCTGTTATCGGCAGCAAGATTATAAAGTTCAAGATAATAATAAAGAACCGGCATTACGTTGCTGTAGAACATAGAAGGATTGGGCATTACCTCCATCCCGCTCTTATAGAAAATCGAATTCTTATCAGCATCTTCCCTTATTATGCTCGATGCAAGCTGAACATCGCTTATAGCGCCTGTTTTCTCGTCGTATGGGGTTGTTTTTATGTTCTCGGTTATCTCCTTAGATGAGGCTTTATTATCCAAATCCTCAACAAACACCTTTAAAGTATATTCCCCTTTGG
>DAHYUM010000135.1 GCA_027398005.1 bacterium | reverse complement strand
TGGTGCTTTCCTTAATTCCGTCAAGTCCCCTTATATCATTAAGTTCAAGTTCTTCCAGCTCGGTACCTGTCAGCTTAAAATAAGCAGTTCTAAGGGCGGCTTCCATAACGCCCCCCGTAGTACCGAATATAGCGGCCGCTCCGGTCGATTCGCCCAGCGGATCGTCGAATTTGTCTTCGGGCAAATCGTTAAAATCGATGCCCGACATTTTGAATAAACGGACAAGCTCTCGTGTGGTTAATACGGCATCAACATCGGGCATGTGTTCAACATTAAGTTCAGGCCTTGCCGATTCGAATTTCTTAACTGTGCAGGGCATTATTGAAACAACGAATATATCTTTCGGGTCGATTCCCATCTTTTTTGCGTAATAGCTCTTTAATACAGCTCCTTCCATTTCATGGGGCGATTTGCAGGTGGATACATGCTCTAATAATTCAGGTTTTTCCTGCTCTACAAATTTTACCCATCCGGGGCAGCAGCTGGTAAACATAGGCAAATTTATATTTTTTGTAATCCTGCTTATAAGCTCAGTCCCTTCTTCCATAATTGTAAGGTCGGCCGCAAAATTTGTATCGAATACTTTCCTGAATCCTAATCTTCTCAAACCGGTTACAAGCTGGCCGGTAGCGTTTGTGCCAAGGGGAAAATTGTATTCCTCTCCAATTGAAGCCCTTACTGCGGGGGCTACCTGCGCAATAACATATTTATTCTTATCGCCTAAAGCGTAAATAACTTCTTTAGCGCTGCTTTTTTCGCGCAAGGCGGCAGTTGGACAAACGAGAATACACTGCCCGCACAAAATACAGTCGCTTATATTCAATCCCTTGTTAAATGGAGTGGTAACATTGCTTTTAAAACCCCTGTCGGTAAAATCAATTGCGCCTACTTTCTGAATTTCTGCACAGGTTCTAACGCATCTGCCGCAGAGAATGCATTTTGCAGGGTCCCTTTCCATCGAGGGGCTGGAGACATCTATTGCATGCTCTTTCTTTTCCCCTGCGAAACGGTGCTCGCGCAGTCCGTAGATTTCGGATAGATTCTGAAGTTCGCAGTTCTTATTCCTAACGCAAATCAGGCAATCCTGCGGATGGTTTTCTACTAGAAGCTCTACAATGGTCTTGCGCGCCGTTTTAACCCTGGGCGAGTTGGTTTGAACTTTCATCCCTTCGCTTACCGGGTAGGCACAGCTTGGTATTAGCCCTCTCATTCCTTCAACTTCAACAACGCAAATTCGGCATGCACCTGTTGGAAACAGGTCCTTCATATGACATAACGTAGGCACATTAACGCCGACCGATTTGGCGGCATCGAGTATGGTCATTCCTTCTTCTGCTTTTACCTTAATATTATTTATAGTCAGTTCAATCATTTTATCCTCGGTCAGGTTAATTAACATTAATCGCATCGAAACGGCAGGTTTCAACGCACATTCCGCATTTAGCGCATTTAACATCAACAATAACGTGCGGCTGTTTCTTATCACCAATTATTGCCTCGGAAGGGCATTTCTTAAGGCACAAGCCGCATCCCGTGCATAAAGATGTATCGATGCTGTATGTAAGAAGCTCCTTGCAAACGCCCGACGGGCATTTCCTTTCGTAAAGATGTTCTTCATACTCTTCGCGGAAATATCTGAGTCCCGAAAGTATTGGATTAGGAGCGCTCTGCCCCAGTCCGCATAATGAAGTATCCTTAATTACATCGGCAAGCCTCTGCAGGTGTATAATGCCTTTAAATCTCTGCAGCTGGTCTAGTTTGTTCCCTTCTTTTGAATAGCGCTGGGGAATTCTTTCTATAATCTCGAGCATTCTTTTGGTGCCTTCGCGGCATGGAACGCATTTCCCGCACGATTCATTCTGAATGAATGTAAGGAAGAATTTTGCTACGTCAACCATGCAGGTGTATTCATCCATAACAACAAATCCGCCTGAACCCATCATAGCGCCTACTTCCTTAAGCGATTCATAATCGACCTGGGTTTCAATCACTTCCATCGGAAGACAGCCGCCGCTAGGGCCTCCAATCTGAACTGCTTTAAATTCTTTCCCGTCCGGAATTCCCCCTCCGATATCGAAGACGATATCCTTAAGGGTAACCCCCATAGGAACTTCAACAAGTCCGCTGTTTACAATTTTGCCGCTTAGCGCAAAAACTTTTGTGCCTTTACTTGTCTTAGTTCCAACGGAGGAGAACCATTTCGCACCTTTAGCAATTACCGAAGGCACGTTAGCAAATGTTTCCACATTATTAATAACAGTCGGTTTTCCCCATAAACCGGAAATTGAGGGATAAGGGGGACGCGGTTTAGGCATACCCCTTTTCCCTTCAATAGAAGCAATTAAAGCGGTTTCTTCGCCGCATACAAATGCTCCCGCGCCTTTTTTTATTTTCACATCGAAATCAAAACCGCTGCCAAGTATATTCTCACCTAACAAACCGTATCTTTTACATTCTTTTATGGTATTTAATAATCTTTCAATAGCCAACGGATATTCGGCCCTGCAGTAAATATATCCGAAAGACGCTCCTATTGCGTAAGCGCCTATAATCATTCCTTCAATAAGGCGGTACGGGTCGCTTTCAAGAACGGAACGGTCCATAAACGCTCCCGGGTCCCCTTCGTCTGCATTGCATATTAAATATTTCTGCGGTGCTTTCTGTTTAAGGGCAAGCTCCCATTTTTTGCCAGTCGGAAATCCTCCGCCCCCTCTTCCCCTCAATCCGCTTTCAAGAATTTCATTTACAACATCTTCGGGGGACATTAAGCGCAATGTTTTATCCAACGCTTTGAAGCCCCCTGCGGCAATATATTCATCAATAGAAGCAGGATTAATAATTCCGCAGTTTTCGAGAACGATTTTCTTCTGTCTGCTGAAAAAGGGTATTTCGCTAATTTTCCTTACGCCAACCGTTCCTTCGCCATGGGTTCCGAGCACTCTTTTCTGAAAAACACCTTTTTCAACTATAGTCTTACTGATTAATTCAGGCACATCCTTAACGGTAACTTCACAATACGAAATTCTTTCGCCTCCCGGCAGTTTAACATCAACAATCACTTCCCTGGCGCAGTATCCAATGCATCCGGTAGGCACAATAACAGCTTTAATATTTAATTTTGTCAATTCCTGCTCAATAGCAGTTTTAATTTTGTCGGCTCCCGAAGCCAGCCCGCAGGTACCCATTCCAATAAAAATCACCGGTAAATCGTGTACTTTGTAAGTAAGTCTCTTGTTCAGTTCAATAAATTCTTTTTTACAATTTTCATCTGTATGGCATAGAGGCCCTTCGGTACAGCATGCAATAAACTGCTCGCACGGATTTTTGGCGCTGTGCCAGCATTCCTTACAGCAAATGTCTAAAAATGTCTTCATTCTACGCTCACGCTTTTTTCAGTTTTGGTCTTTGATAATTCTTCTTTTCTATATTTAGCAAGTATCTTCGGAATCTCCTTTACCGTAAGCCTTCCGTAATATTCTTCATTTATATTAATAACGGGAGCAATACTGCAGGCGCCTATACAGGCTACAGTTTCAACAGTAAATAATTTATCCCTTGTAGTTTCCCCCGCTTTAATCTTAAGTTCAGTTTCAATTGCGGCAAGAATATTGGCAGAATTTTTAACATGGCAGGCAGTTCCGCGGCACACCCTTATAACGTTTTTTCCGAGCGGTGTAAGCCTGAACTGGTTATAAAAAGTGGCAACCCCGTAAACACTGCTTAAAGGCATTCCAACAAATTCAGCAACATCGGTCAATGCTTTTTCCGGAAGGTAGCCGTAAATTCCCTGTATATCCTGAAGCATGGCGATAAGATTACTTCTATCCTTAGCGGGGTAATTATTGAAAACTTCTTTATGCATAATATCTTCTCCAAATAATCTGCTATTGAATAGCATATAATATGCCAGCGGAAAAAGGACATCATCCTTCTATTTTACAAGGAAAATAAAGGTATGAGTTTTAACTTTTTCTAATTTGTGAGAAAATTTAAATTTGAATTCTAACCAATGAAAAGAGAAAAAATTAAGGGATATTTAGCCTTAATATCCCTTAATTCCATGTTTGTGAAATGTAATTCTGTAAAAGTTGAAGAGAGAGAAAAATGAACTTAACTGGAAATAAATCAGATTCCCCCTATGTTCTCATTTTTCTTCATCGATTCGAGAGCGATTTTCAGTTTATAGTCTATGTACTTTTCCATCATTAAAGAATCTCCGGTTGCAATAATCTGGAGTGCGAGCAAAGCGGCATTTTTAGCGCCGTCTACCGCAACAGTGGCTACCGGAATACCCGCAGGCATCTGTACAATAGATAAAAGAGAATCCATTCCGTTGAACGATTTGCCTAAAATAGGTACTCCAATTACCGGCAAAGGAGTATTAGCGGCGGTAACTCCCGGCAGGTGCGCTGCCCCTCCGGCTGCCGCTATAATTACCTTTAATCCCCTTTCGAGAGCAGATTTAGCGTAATTTGCGTGTTCTTCGGGGGTACGGTGGGCTGATAGGATTTTTACTTCGTAAGCAACATTAAATTCCTTAAGAACTTCAACTGCCTTCATCATTATCGGAAGGTCTGAATCGCTTCCCATTATAATTCCAACGAGAGGTTTTTTATCCATTTCGGTCCCTTTCTTTTTGTTTGTATGCAAATATAAAAAAAGTGGATGATATTTTTATACCATCCACTCCAACAAGGATATATGCATTTATTTCTTTCTTTAGAAAAATCTATTTTTTAGTAATTGAGCCGATACCCGAAACATCTTTTCTTACATTTTTAGGGTCGCCGAAGTAGGTAATGGAACCAACCCCCGAAACCGAAGCATCTATATATTCGGAAGCATAAACTTCAGCGCTCGAGGCACCGCTTAATGAAATATTAAGGTCTTTCGATTTAAGGTTCTTTGCCGAAACGCTCCCGGCACCCGATAAATCAATGGATAATTTATCCACTTTGCCGTTTAATTCAACGCTTCCTGCTCCGCTTACATCCAGATTAAAATGGTCGCTATCGATATTACCAGCATAAATATCGCAGGCTCCGCTGGCATCGAGGTAAGTCAATTTAGGTACCGTAATCTTGATTCTAATTTCTTTTCTTGGGGAAATGTTCTTTCTGGTATCAACTATCAGCCTATCCCCTTCCACTCTGGTTCTTATGTATCTGATAAGGTTCTCTTCCCCCGAAATTGAAAGGCTCGGTTCTTTGCCTACCTTAATATCAACATTATAAGCTCCTCCAAGCTCAATTTCGGTAAAATTTTCAACTGTGCGGTTTTCGTTGGTTACCTTACCGTTTCCTCTTATTCCTATAAAGCCCCAATCGCGGCAGCCGATGAATAAGGGTATAATCAAAATTGGCAGAAATAATATTCTCTTTTTCATAATTTACCTCACCTTTATGCCATTAAGACGCAGGGGAATGAAAAAAGTTCTGTTTTTAGGGGAATTTTATTTTCCGATTTACTTTTAAATATATCTAAGTTAACTTTAACCATTAAATTGGAAATTCGGTTAAAATTTCGAGGTTCTCTTGGCACCCGATGAATTGAACTCGCTTCAAGCTGAGGTATTAGACCATTTATGGAACGGCCGGCATAGAATGGCCCTTGTTTCCGCTGAAAAATTGTATAATGAAAGGCCCGGAGAGAGCGAAGCAGTTATATGCTACGCGTGGGCTCTGCTAGAAAACGGAGACCCGGTTAAGGCTATGGATTACGCCAACCTTGCCGTTGAACTTAAGGATAATTCTTTTGTTACCCGTTTATACAGGGGCTACATTCTAATGAGAATGAGCATTTTTGAGGGAGCACTTGCCGATATTGACCAGACCCTTGATAAACAGAAAGAAATGCTCGCATGGACCTACCTTACAAAGGCCCGTTCGCTTGCGGGAATGAAAAAGTTTGATGAAGCTGCCAAGACTTTTGAACTCGCCTTATTAATAGACAACGGCAAAAACCCAAACTGGAACAATTCAAAATATTTTTATAAGAAAGCAAAAGAGCTGTTTTCCCCCAAAGGGAAACATGCGCCTGCCGATACGGCAAAATTACTCGCATCGGGATTTGAGGCAATAAAGCAGAAGGAATTCTGGTTCGCTTTGCAGGCTTCGCAGAAATTGAATGAAGATGAAAAATTCATAAAAGAAAAACCGGACTGCCATATACTTGAACTGGAAGCTCTCTACCAGTTATTCCAATATAAACCCGCGCTTAAAAAAGCGGAGGAAATAAAGAGTAAATTTAAAAAGGATGAAAGATTCCTTAATATATATAACTCACTCCTTAAATCGGTTCAAAATGAAGAAGGTAATGAAGCAATTGAAAAAGCGGAAGTAGTTGCCCTGCCCCCTTTGGATGCACCCGAAAAAACGGATAAGGAATTCAGATACGACTGGATTTCGTATCCGAATGAATTTGTGGATGTATTTTCGGCGAAGATATTCGATATTACAGCCGATAATAAGAGCAAGGAGCGGGTTTATTATAACGTATTAGATTATAATAATGTTTCCCATATAGGCATCGAAATTATTTTCAATAACCTGTTTTTCAGAAACGAGACAAAGAGTTTTCAATGTTATGCAATTTGGTACCTTAACGATTTTGAGATTGGCAGAAACGATTTTACTCTTGCGGTAAAGAAAACGTGGGATTCTGTAATTTTCGCCCAGTCGTGGGGCGAAAATGAACCGGGCTACTGGAAATTTGGCCAGGCTAAAGCTGAAATTTATGTAAACAGCTTTAAGGTATGCGAAAAGTATTTCGCCCTTGGAGATAAATTCCTCACCGAAGATATGAAAGAGCTTAAACAGCCCTCATATTCTGCCCCGGCGCAGGAAGATGATGCCGGCAGAATGAAGAACATAAAAGAGGAAAAACCGGTGCCTATTGAGGAACTGCTCGAAGAGCTCGATTCTTTTGTCGGTTTAACTTCAATTAAAAACTCGGTTAGGGATCTAATAGATTATCTTCGTTTCATAAGCGAAAGAAAAAAGCAGGGGCTAAAAGCCTCGGAACAGGTTTCAATAAATTCAGTTTTCTTAGGGAACCCCGGCACAGGCAAAACAACTATTGCCCGCCTTATGGGAAAAATTCTACGCTCTTTAGGCATTCTGCCGGGCGGACAAGTTATTGAAGTTGACCGAGCCGCTCTTGTTGGGCAGTATATTGGCGAAACCGCACAGAAAACCGAAAAGCTTATTAACGATGCCATTGGGGGCGTTCTATTTATAGATGAAGCTTATACTTTAGTTAAAAAAGGGGCTGCGCAGGATTTCGGGCAGGAAGCCATTGATATACTTCTTAAAAGAATGGAAGACCGTAAAGGTGAATTTGTTGTAATTGCTGCCGGCTACACTGATGAAATGAATGGTTTTATGAATTCTAACCCCGGTTTGAAATCCCGTTTTACTCATACGTTTGTTTTTGAAGACTACACCCCTGATGAACTCTTACAGATTTTTGAAGTCTTAATCAAAAAAGAAG
>DAHYUM010000134.1 GCA_027398005.1 bacterium | reverse complement strand
AGCAAAAAGGATTAACTGGTCTTTTGATGCTGTTTTTTTGCCCCTCTGGCTTAAATTCCGAATTAATTTTCCGATAATATTTTACCTGAAAAAGGGTTTTGCCAAGGGAGATTCAAATAATCAAAGTAGAGGAAAATACTTATGCCGTCACCAGAAAAGAAAACAACTCTGTTTAAAATCGTGGCCCGGTTCCTTACAATTACAATGGTTGTAATTTTAACTGTCTCATTCTTTCTCCTCAATTATAACCAGACCGGCTCATATAAAAGTGCCGTAACCCGCGAAACAGAAAATATAAATGATGTATTTGTAAATTCAATGAAGTTTGCAATGGAAAACGGGGCTACCGATATTCATCCGTTTATTGACAAGATGAAAAGCACGCAAAATCTTGTGCAGTTAAAGGTAACTCCATCCGATAAAATAAAAGCCGGTTCCGAACAAAATCTGGACGGGGTTGAAAAAGAAGTGATAACATCGCGGCAGCCTAAACTAATGGAAGAAACCTTTGAAGAAAAAAGTGTATTAAGAAAAGTGACTCCCATTTTAGCCGAACAGGCATGTACATCGTGCCATCAGGCGGCCGTTGGCGAGCCGCTGGCTGTTGTATCAATCCGGTTCTCACTTGAAAAAATGAAATCCGACCTTGCCAAACAGAGAATACTTTCGGCTATTCTTGGCATATTAACAATTCTTCTTGTGCTTGGCATAATGATGAATTTTGTTACAAAAAGAATTAACAGGCCGGTTAAAAAAGTGCTTGAAGCGATAAAAGAACTTTCAAAAGGGCACCTGAACGCCAGAGCGCAGGTTGATGCGGATGATGAGATTGGCGAAATGGCCAAGACCGTTGATGATATGGCCTCGAACCTTGAAGCATACTCTAACCTTTTGGATAAAGTAGCCCGGGGGGATTTATCAACAAAAAGCAATGCGACCGATGAAGATGACACTCTGGCTAAAGCCTATAATTCAATCCTTATTTCGCTTCAGCAGATGCTGGGTGAAACAGAAAAGCTTACCAAAGCCGCAATGGAGGGAAAACTTTCGGTTAGAGGTAATGATGACGGTTTAATGGGAGGATATAAGGCTATTATAACTGGTGTTAACGCTATTATCGATTCAATTGTAGTTCCCATTCAGGAATCGGGGGATGTGCTTAAAAAAATTGCCGAAGGGGATTTGACGGTAAGAATGTCCGGCGAATACCGGGGTGATTATAACATTATAAAGAGCAACATCAACCTGCTGGCCGAATCGTTCGAAAGCGCTTTGAGCGAAGTTCATGCCGGAGTTCAGGCAACGGCAAACGCTTCGGCGGAAATTTCATCCAGCAGCGAACAGATGTCCGAAGGTTCGCAGAACCAGAGTGCGCAGACAAGCGAAGTAGCGGCGGCAGTTGAAGAAATGACAAAAACAATTCTTTCTACTACGCAGAATACAACTGAGGCTGCCGAAGCTGCCAGGAATGCTGGCCGCGCCGCGCGCCAGGGGGGAACTATTGTTGAACAGACTATTGAAGGAATGAATAAAATTGCCGATGTCGTTTCTCAATCGGCATCTGTAGTGCAGACTTTAGGAAAAAGCAGCGACCAGATAGGTGAAATAATTCAGGTTATTGATGATATTGCCGACCAGACAAATCTGCTTGCACTTAATGCCGCTATTGAAGCTGCGCGCGCAGGGGAACAGGGACGCGGATTTGCAGTTGTTGCCGATGAAGTTAGAAAACTTGCCGAACGCACCACAAAGGCTACGCACGAAATCAGGAATATGATAGTCCAGATTCAGAAAGAGACATTCGGCGCAGTTGAATCGATTAAACTTGGCACCGAACAGGTTAAAGTAGGAAGAGAAAAGGCATTCCAGGCGGGCGAATCGCTTAAGGAAATTATCACCTCTTCGGAAGGCGTTGTTGAAATTGTAAACCAGGTAGCAACCGCTTCGGAACAGCAGGCAAGAGGCTCCGAACAGATTAGCCGCAACATCGAAATGATTAGCAATATTACCCAGCAGTCGGCCACCGGAATTCAGCAGATTGCACGTGCCGCCGAAGACTTAAACAGGCTTACTGACAATCTTCAGAATTTAATAAATCAATTTAAGATAGATAGTACTTTTTATTTGCATCAGAACAAAATTGATAGTAAATTACAACCAAGAAAAATGATTAATTGAAATTTTGATATAAAACACCTCCTCCCCAGCATATTAACCCCTCAATGAAAGCCGGATGGGTTCCCAGCGCCCGCCGGCTTTCCCTTTTTAAATAATCACTTTTATTTCTGTGCGCCGCGGCTTCCGATAAAATTTTAACGCCCTATATATATGCAATAAAAAAGGCTGCGTTATGCAGCCTTAATTAAATTTTATTTTTTATAACTACTTATTGATTAAGGTTAACGTCGAACTCGCCTATCTTAATATTCTGCTGTGCATCCCCTTCAGCAAAAGGTTTCGGAGGCATTATTCTATCTGCCGCAGGTTTGTTCAATTCAAAAGAAACCTGATTGGAATTACGGCGGTATTCGTCAATAAGCCATACAATAGCTTTGCCGTTCCAGTTCCGGGTGCCTGCGGGAGGTGTAACCTTAACATTAAATTTGTTATCCCCCTTTTCAACCTTAACCGTAAACCAGCTTACAAGCTCGCCTTTATTTTCAAGTTTAACAACTGCGTCTTTATCATTTACCTGCACCGCAATTGAGGGCTTGTCTTTAAGTACCGGAGTATTTTCGGAAGGCTGAAGAAGTATAGCAACGTAGGAATTCTGCGATACTTCTGGAAGTGTAAACTGGAATTTAACCGTTCCGTTGGGACTGTTCGGCTCGGCTTTAACCTGGTAATCAAGTTCCGGCTGGTTGAGCTGTAAAATTTCTTTTTCCACATCGGTAAGAAGTATTTTTCTGCCGCTGATGGAAATTGATTTTGCGAGTTCCGGATTTAGGAATTTAACCGTTCCCGTGGTTTTATATACATTAAGCCAAAGGTTTGTGCCTTTAGCATAAGAATCGAAAACTACCCCTCCGATTAATGGAACATCGGCCGATGAAACGGGATAAATCTCATATATAGCCGTTTCATATCCCTCGAGCGGAATATCAAGCTGATCCCCCGCGGCGTATAAACGGGGCGCCACCCACCTGTCGGGGAATACTCTTTCAACTACTAACTGCTGCGCGTTGGCATCGAGACCGTATGAGGGATTTAAAGCAACCTGAAGTCTTGATGGTATTATATAAGGATTGCGTGCTGCAACAATGCCCCTATTTCCTTTAAAGTGAACATACCCGTAAGTTTCTTTTTTCCTCGGGTCGCCTCCAACCATTTCCCCCTGCTGAAGTATTGGGAAACGGTCTTTTGCCCATGTAATCGCTTTTGACATTGCGCTCCATTCGGCATCCGAAAGAAGGTCGGGGGAAATATAGAGTTCGTACATCGAAACACCGCGCGCGAAATAGAGAACCGCCTCGGTAGTGAATTTATCCAGCGGCTCGCTTTCGCCGCCAAGTTTCTGAAGGTTGCCCTTAATAATTCCGTGCGTCATTAAATTTGCAACGGGAAACCAGAGATCCTTTATTTTAAAATCCTCGTAAAGCACAAAGTCGCGGTATGTAATAGCGGCGTCGCGCGCGCTTATTGAAGGCACGTCGGCATACCCGTAATCCCCGCCGTCCATCCAAATCTGGTTTGCATATTTTACCCACCATGGGCTTAGCCATGTGCCCGAAGTAATATTAAGGAACATATTCGGGTTTACTGCACGCACTGCGCTGCATTTGTCAATTACCGATTCCAGAACGGCGCGCCTTGAATATACGCCAACCGGATGTCCGTGGTCGGGCTCGCTGCACGAAAATTGTATTCCGTCCCATTTGAAATATCCGACTCCGTCTTTGGCAAAATCGGTTACCCTCTTCCTGAATAGCGAGCTGTAGTTGTTCCCCGCAAGGCATAACATGGCGTTATCCTTACCCTTGCCAACAACTTCGTATCCGTGGTCCTTCATCCAGTTAATTCTATCCATTCTGTTTGAATAGCCGCCTGTAGGCCCGAACCAGATTCCAAGCTCGGTGCCCGTTTTTTTCAGTTCATCCACAATAGGTTTAACTCCATTGGGGAACTGGTCTTTTTTCATTACCCAGTCGCTCTTATAAACATCCCATCCGTCGTCAAGAACAAAAGCGTCGAGCTTAATATTGTTTTTCTCAATCATATTCTTGCGGAGAAGGTCAATAATCCTCATTACATTTTTTTCATTCATCACCGCGTTTTCTGCAGTCGGGGGTGTTGATGGATAATCCACAGCGCGAAGGTCGTACCAGCTGTTATATAAAGTGTACGGCCTTACGGGAGTAGTTCTAATGCTTTCAACATATTTCATAAACCAGTATTTAACGTAATTATTAGGTGTAAGCCCTATAACCGCCCACTCACTTTCGAGCCAGGGGGATTCAATCTTATATCCCATTTCCTGACTGCAGGTTACAAGAGTTTTTCCGCTTTCGGCTTTGGTGCTGTTTTCCGATGCCGGATATTCGAGGCCGAAGAACACACCCCCCTGCCCCGACTGGAATACCACCGGTTGGCCGAATCCGCCTGCTTTAACATTTGTAAGCCCGCCGAATACCGCCGCGTCAACGGGAGATATCCACTGGAGAAAATGGACTCCCTGAACGGAATCGCAGATTGCGATTTTTTTCCTTACGCAGAAATCATCGGGCGAAAGCTTGTAGCTGAGCCTTACTTTAAACGGGGCATTAAGTGCCTTAAAGTAGATATTAATTTGACGGGCTCCGTTTCATCCGTCGGCTATATCGTATTTTATAAACTGAAAATCTTTTTTGTTCAGTTTAATTTCATTATCGGCATTGTTATCCTTACCGGGCGCGCGCCATTCGGTATACATAATATTAAACGAAAAATTGCCGTCGGTTTCAAGCGAAATGGGGCTGGCGTAATTGCTTTCGGTCCATTCCCGCTTGGATGAAATCTGGTCCGATATGAATGTATCGTTATCGAAAAAGATGTTGAATTCCACCTGGTCGTTGGCAAGAAGAATTGTTTTTTTCGAACCGAGTTTATTTTCGGCGGTTATTACACGCTGCCCATATACAAAGGCCGGAAGAATTAACATCAGCGCAAGTAACGCGGGCAATAAGTTTTTTTCTATTTTCATTTTTTGCTCATTAAAATTTATGTTAATTAAAATCGGTGAATTCTTTTTCAAGATATTCTTTTACTTTTTCTATGTCGCTTTTGCTTGTAAGGTCGGGAACATGCTCGCTTAAAGGATATGTAATTAAAGAGCGGGGATTTTCCTCAATCATCATTTTAATTGCCGTAGGCAGTTCCTTCTCCTTTCTAACCGGATGAAGCGGGCAGTTTTCAAGATAAGGATAAATCATATCATAATTAAGCCTGAAAATGTTCATGCTTACCCCTATAAAACCGTTTTTGCCTTTTGCCGCTTCAATTGTTTTACCGTCCGGCTTCTCAATTATATCCAAAAGATAATCATCTTCATCCTTAATTGTAACAGCAAAACCTTCAATTCTGCTTTTTTCGAAGTCGAACCCATCCCTGTCGTAGTCTATCATTGCATTCGTGTGCTCCGTTTCAAGCATCATCTTAAGCGCCCTGGTGGAATAAAGGTTATCGCTGTTAACAACCGTAAATTTGCCGCCGCTCCATTCCTTAACGGCATTCAGGCCGTGGTAAAGCGCATCGGCCGTGCCGAGGGGTTTTTCCCTCCCTTCGGGAATAGGCTGTACGGCAAACTTAAAATTGAGCTCCTTAAAGTATTCCCTTCCTTTTCCTCCGGTATAATATTCCTTTATTGAGCTGTCCCTTTCCCCAATTACAATTGCAATGTTCCTATATCCGGTTTTAACTCCGTTTAGCAGAAGGTAATCCATAAAAGGACGGTAATTCAATCCTACGCCAATCATAGCCTTCGATTTTGAATCGGCATCCTTAATCAGATGTTCGTCAACCCCCTGAAGGTTGCCGGCCTGCTTTTTCATTCTCGATGAAACGCCCCCGGCAAGTATCAATAAATTTTTATCGTTCATATTCTCATTCTTCCCTTGTGCCTTCGGTAATATTAACAATCCAGGCATCCGAAATTTTCTTTATTGCATTATATACTTTATCGCTGTTTTCGGGGGCATAAGCAAACATGCATCCTCCGCCTCCCGAACCGTTTATTTTTGCTCCGTAAGCCCCCGCATCCAATGCCGCTTTTACCATAGAATCAATTTTATTTGTCGATATGCGGCATATTCCGCTTAATATGGAATGATGCTCATTCATCAGGGCGCCAATTTTTTTCCTGTCAATTTCTTCCTTTGCAAGAACTTCTTTTGCCTCCCTTAAAATATCCCTGTTTCTTACGGTACCTTTAAGCAGTTCAAGCTGGTCTTCATCAAGTATGTTTGAATATTTATCGAGCCCGGAATAATTAACCGTCTGTAATGAAAATGTATTATTCTCCCTCTTCAGCCGGTCAACAATCTCAAGCACACCGTATTTAACTCTTTTTAAAATTCCTTTTGTATCCTTCGGCTGGTTCGAATTGCCCAGAACAAAATTGCCAAGGTCTGCTTTAATAGTCTCAAGCTTTATGGCGGGACGGCTTTCAAGGTAAATAATATTCCCCACCGCCGTGGAATAATGATCCATCATTCCCCCCGGTTCGTTGAATTCAAGCACTTCGGCTTCGTGCGCCATACTTGCTATTTCCTTCGAATCCAGTTGGGCCGCCTGGTCGCTCATCCGCGTCAAAAAATTTATCCACGATACAATTAAGGCGGAAGAACTTGAAGTGCCCGCGTTAATAGGTATATTCCCCTTAACGGTTCCCTTTAACCCTTTCGAAAAAGTGAATCCGTGCCTTTTAACCACATTGAAAGAGCTTTTAAAATAATCCCTCTCTTCCGTATAGTAAATATCCCCCACAACCGGGAATAATTCCTTTTTGCCTATATCGGGCAGGTCTATATTTACCGAAAGCTCATCCTGTTTTTCCCCTTCAATGCCAATCCTAACCGAAATAGCCGCGGCAATAATCGGCAGGCCCAGATAATCCTGATGTTCCCCGAAGAGGCATACTCTTCCGGGGGTTGATATGCTTAATTTTTTATCCATTACAATTCCCTGGTTCAATCTGCAAGTTCCTTTTCCGGTTAATTAATATAATGGCGAACCTGTTTCTACAAGAGTAAAAAAATTCCGGAAAAATTTAACCATTCCCTCTATAACATACAAAGAATATAGTTTGATTATTATTTATTACAATTTAAATCAACCCATATTTTTTTAAAAATTCTCTTTAATTGTTTGTTTTTTACAAAATTAAATCGGAATTTTTTGCAATCATTTTTCAATATTAGTTTATCCTTCCTTAAATTGGAGATAATTTATGAAACAACAGTTATTTGCTAAAAAACCGTTGAGTGTGCTCGAAATGGAAATGACGGGAGACAATAAGCTCAAACGGGTTTTAGGACCGGTATC
>DAHYUM010000133.1 GCA_027398005.1 bacterium | reverse complement strand
CCGCGGCTTCGGATATTATGCAGATACTAAGGGGGAGCATCAGTTTTATAAACCGCACCGATAATACCGCCGTTAACAATACCGAGTTTTCAATCTTCAGAAGGGACTGGAAATTCAACCCCAATATTCCAATTTACGATACCCGAGTTAATGCCCTACAGTTTACCCTGGCGCTCGATTACAGGAATTATATTGAAGACGGTTACAGACGCATGCGTCTGTTTAACAACAATTTTAATTTCTTTTTGAACGGAAGGGCATTTATAAGCAGCAGCAAATTTTTAAACAGCGGAGAAGATTTCGGTATTTATGAATTGAATATGAGCGGCAATCTGCGCGCTTATAAAACGGCATTCCTCAATTATTCATTTAAGGGAATTTATTCGGATAAAGCTGTTCCGTTCCAGTTCCTTTATAATTTACCCGGCAATATTAATGGGGTATCTAAGGATTATTCATTCAGGACCTTGCGGATGACCGAATCATTCGGAGACCGTGGGGCGACGGCTCATTTTCTGCTCAATTTCGGCGATGAATTTTTCAGGCTATTAAATGTACCGTTATTGAAAGACTGGCAGCTTCTATTTTCGCTGCACGCAAACGCCGGATGGATTGACCTGAAGGATAACTCAAAAGTGCCGGCGGCAGTTAAAAGCAATTTATTCACAAAGCCTTTAATCGAGGCGGGATTCGGGATAGGGCAGATGCTTTTCCCCTTCAGGGTTGAGTTTACATGGCGTCTTACGCATAGGAATGAAAACAACTTTATTATTAGTCTTAATTCAATTACTTTTTAGTATGTATTTTTAAGGTTCTTTGTCCAAATTTATTAAATAAGGCGCGTATTGTTGGCGGCGTTAGATATAGTGTAAAAATGGGTAAATATTTTATTAATAAGGGGAACGTAATTAAAGGGGTAATTAATTTTACTCCACGCGAAGTTTTGCAGGAATGCGAAAACGGCGCGCTTCTTCTTGATATGAGGCGCGATTACGAAATAAGCTACAAGCAGTTCGACGTTAAAGAAGTAATATATGCCAGATACGATTTTATAAAGGAAAATTACGACATGCTTCCGAGGGACAGAGGGTTAATAATTGCCGACCACGCCGGGGTGCACAGCCGAGAGATTGCTCAGTTCCTTTTGGAAAAGGGATTTGATAATACCGCCAACCTTGCCGGGGGAATATTTGAATGGGACAAGGACGGCCTGCCTCTTAAAATAAACCAGAATTCAATGCTAAGCGGGCAGTGCCTGTGCGTGCTTAGGAGTAAAAAATAATTCGGGTTCGAATTCTACGATTTCGTAAGATTACTACCAATTACACGCTTTGATTTAATGCTTTAAACAATTTATATTGTTTCAGTATTAAATAACTGCAGTATAAAGCAGGTAAGGGAATAGAGTGTGAAGAGAGTTATCTTATTCTACATTTTTTTCCTGTTTCCGGTTACATTTCTAACGGCTCAAAGCCGTGATGATGAACTGACGGTTAAAGGCAGTCTCATCTTCAGGCTGAGCGAGTATTTCTCCTGGCCAAAAGAAGCATCCCTAAACAAATTTGTTGTTGCCGTTTACGCCGATGACGAAAGCATGTTTGCCGCATTAACGCAGATTTCAAAGAATAAAAAAATTAAAGGGAAGCCGGTTGTAATTCAGAAAATTAATGCGCCCGATAACCTGAAAGGGATTAATATACTCTATCTGAATAAGGAGAGAAGCGAAAATCCGGCTGATATTTATAATGCGTTAAAGGGGAAAAACATTCTGCTTTTCACCGACGGATGCGGGTATCCCGGTGCGACAATGATAAATTTCTTCTTAAACAAGGAAGATAAAATTTCATTCGAAATAAATAAAAAGAACCTTGAAAGCAATAAATTTTCAGTCCCTAACGAACTTCTTGTGCTCGGGGGAAGCCAGCTCGAGATTAAAGCCGCCTTTGATGAAGCCCAGAAAACATTAAAAGACCTGCAGGATAAAATTAAGCAGCAGCAGAAAGAAATTGACGCGCAGAAAAAAATAATTGCGGAACAAAAAATCCAGTCGGAAAGCCAGAAGACTAAAATTAACAGCCAGAACGATGAAATTGCAAGCCAGCGTAAAGTATATAATGAACTGCGCGCACGGATTGACAGCACGCAGAAAGTTCTTCTGGATGAAACAGCTACTCTTGAAGAGCAGAAAAACAAAATTGAAATGAGGGATATTACAATTAAAAAACAGGGACTTAAAATAGACAGCCAGATTGCGGTGCTTTCAAGGCAGAAAAGCGAGATTGTAGAAGGGAAGAAGGAAGTTGAAGAGCAGAAGGAGACAGTGGTTAAACAGATTTCGCAGATTGATACGCAGAAGAATGTAATCTACCTTTCGGCGGTTTTTGTTACTATCCTTTTTCTTCTTTCAATTGCGGTAATAAGGAGCAACAGAATAAATAAGAGAATTAATAAACAGCTTTTGGAGAAGAACAGTCAAATTGAATTGCAGAAGCAGGATTTGGAGGATAGGAAAAGGCAGCTCGAAATTGCCAACAGCGAGCTTGAAAGTTTCAGCTATTCGGTATCGCACGATTTAAGGGCGCCTCTGCGCATAATTGACGGGTACGGCAATATAGTGATTAATGAATATTCCGACCAGCTTGATGAGGAGGCTCTCGGATTTTTAGGCAAAATAATATCCTCATCAAAAAAGATGGCCCTTCTTATTGATGATCTGCTTAAACTTTCAAAAGTTACACGGCAGGCCATTGTTAAGGAAAAACTGAATTTTTCGTCTCTTGCCCGTAATGAGTTTGAAGAACTGAAGGTCTTTTATCCCGATAAAAAAATTGAACTGCTTCTGCAGGAAAATATTACAGCAGAAGCCGATGCGCGCCTGCTGAGAATTGTATTGAAGAACCTGATTGACAACGCAATGAAATTCTCATACAAGAGAGATAACCCTGTAGTTGAAATAGGAGCCGTAAAAGAAAACGGTAAAAATGTATATTATGTTAAAGATAACGGCGCGGGCTTCGATATGAAGGAATCGGAAAGGCTGTTCAAGGCATTTCACCGCCTGCACGAAGAGAATGAATTCCCCGGTACCGGAATAGGGCTTACAATTGTAAAAAGAATTATAAACAGGCACGGAGGGTACATAAAAGTTGAATCCGCGTTAAATTCAGGCACAGCGGTATTATTTACTCTCTCTTAATTTATATTAATCTTGCCTGCTCTAATTCAATCTCTTTGGGGATATTGGTATATTTACATGTTTGTTTAAAAAATTCAGGTTGTCATGTTAAAACCAAAACTATTTACAATAATAAAAACACTCACCAAGAAACAAATTATTAACGATTTAACTGCCGGGCTTATAGTAGGACTTGTAGCTCTCCCTTTGGCAATAGCATTTGCAATAGCGTCGGGCGTTCCCCCCGAAAAGGGAATTATAACCGGAATTATCGGTGGATTCATTATTTCATTTCTCGGCGGAAGCCGCGTTCAAATTGGAGGTCCAACCGGAGCATTTGTAATTATAGTTTACGGCATTGTTCAGCAGTATGGAATGAACGGATTGATGATAGCGACATTTATGGCAGGAATTATACTGGTTATAATGGGTGTTGCTAAATTAGGCGCAGTAATTAAATTTATTCCCTTCACGGTTACCGTTGGTTTTACAAGCGGTATTGCGGTGGTAATTTTCTCTTCGCAGGTTAAAGACCTTCTTGGAATGAGCATTCAAAACGTGCCTGCCGATTTTCTTGAAAAATGGTATGTATTCCTTACACATCTATCCAGCGCGAATATTTACGCGGTGGCAATTGCGGCGGCAAGTTTAATAATAATGATTTTCTGGCCGAAAGTATCGCGCAAGATACCCGGTTCAATTGTGGCAATTATTGTATCCACCCTGGCGGTTTCATTGTTCAAATTACCCGTTGAAACGATTGAAAGCAGGTTCGGTGCAATAAGCGCGTCGTTCCCGGTGCCGGAACTGCCAAAGATTAATTTTGCAATTATAAAAGGTTTAATTCAGCCGGCTACTGCAATTGCGCTTCTGGCCGCTATTGAAGCGCTCCTTTCGGCAGTGGTGGCAGACGGTATGATAGGCAAAAAACACCGTTCCAATATGGAACTGGTGGCGCAGGGGGTAGCAAATATTTTTACTCCTTTATTCGGAGGAATTCCTGCAACGGGCGCAATTGCAAGAACGGCTACCAACGTTAAGAACGGGGGGCGCACTCCTATTGCCGGTATTGTACACGCATTCGTTCTTCTGCTTATAATGCTTTTCTTCGGAAAGCTTGCCGGACTTATACCGATGTCATCTTTAGCCGCTGTGCTTGTAATTGTATCCTATAATATGAGCGAATGGAGAACATTTAAGGCTCTTTTAAAAAGCCCGCGGAGCGATATCGCTGTTCTGCTTACAACCTTCTTCTTAACGGTAATTTTCGATCTTACTCTGGCAATTGAAGTGGGAATGGTTCTTGCCGTACTGCTCTTTATGCACAGGATGGCCCTTGTTACAAATGTAGGCGTTGTAACGCGCGAATTCAGCGAAGAGGAGGAGGAAGAGGAGGAATCTTCTGCCGATCCGAATTCGATTGAAAGAAAATTAATACCTGAAGGGGTAGAGGTTTACGAAATAAACGGTCCTTTCTTCTTCGGCGCGGCTTCAAAATTCAAGGATGCGGTTCCCGAATTTGAAAAACCGCCTAAAATCAGAATTGTGCGTATGCGTAACGTACCTGCAATAGACGCTACGGGGCTTTATGCTTTAACCGAGTTTTATAACGATTCTGTAAGAATGGGCACGCAGGTAATTCTATCGGGAGTTCATACACAGCCCCTTGTTGCCATTACTCAGGCGGGGTTCCTGGATAAGATTGGCGAGGATAACGTCTACGGAAATCTTGATGACGCCCTTGACCGCGCCCGTGAAATTCTTGGAATGGCTAAAGTAGGCAGGCCGGCAGATTTTGTGCCTACGGTTAAAAGAGAAATGGATAAAAAATAATTCATTTGTCACTTTATAAAAATTTAAACAGGAAAGGTTTTTTACTGTTTGAAACAAAAGCTTGAACTATTGGCGCCGGCAGGCAATGCCGAAACTGGAATAGCGGCAGTAAACTGCGGCGCCGATGCTGTTTATATAGGCGCGCCAAAATTCGGCGCAAGAGCCGCGGCCGGCAATTCGCTTGCCGATATTGAAAGGCTGATTGCGCACGCGCATAAATTCAATTCGAAAGTTTACATTACCGTTAACACGCTTATATACGATAAAGAGTTGAAGGATGCCGAAAAACTTATTAATAACGTGTATAATGCAGGGGCCGACGCAATTATAATTCAGGATATGGGAATTTTAGGCATGAATATTCCCCCTATCCCTTTATTCGCATCTACCCAAACGCACAATACCACCCCCGGAAAAGTTAAATTCCTTGAGCAGGCAGGATTCAGCCGTGTTATACTTGCAAGGGAATTATCGCTTGCGCAGATTAAAGATATAAAAAAAAGCACGGGTATAGAACTTGAGTTCTTCATTCACGGTGCGCTTTGCGTTTGCTACAGCGGACAGTGTTATTTCAGTCTCGCTCAAAACGGGCGGAGCGCAAACAGGGGGGAATGTGCCCAGCCGTGCAGAATGATGTACGACCTTGCCGATTCGGAAGGGAAAATTCTGGCAAAGGATAAATATCTTCTATCCCTTAAGGACTTGAACCTTTCACTATATCTTAACGATTTAATTGAAGCGGGCATTTCTTCATTTAAAATTGAAGGCAGGCTTAAAGATATTAATTACGTTAAGAACGTAACGGCATATTACCGTCAGAGAATCGATTATCTTCTTGAGGAAAAACCGGGATATGCAAAGTCCTCTTCGGGCAAAATAACTTATTTCTTTACCCCCGAACTTGAAAGATCTTTCAACCGGGGATTTACCGATTATTTCCTGAATAGAAAGAACAAATCGATTTCATCTTTCAACACGCCAAAATCGGTAGGCAAACAGCTGGGCAAGGCGGTTGCTGTAAGAAAGGACTTTCTGGAGATTGAATCGGACGAAAAAATTGTTAACGGGGACGGGCTTTGCTTTTTTGATGCCAAAGGGGAATTAAGCGGATTTAACGTAAACAGGGTTGAAGGCAAGAGAGTTTATCCGCACGAAATGAAATTTATTAAACCGGGTACGGTCATATACAGAAACAGCGACCATGATTTTGAAAAGCTTCTTTCGGGCAGATATGCCGAAAGGAAAATTGAAGCCGCGGTAGCGATGAATGAAGAAGAGGGGAGAATTAAAATAACGGTAAGGGACGAAGAGGGTTGCGAAATTGAATTCGACTGGGATGCGGAAAGGCAGGAAGCTAAAAACGGCGGTGCGGCTATTGAGAATATAAGAAAACAGCTGTCAAAAACAGGGGATTCTATTTACCGCTTCGGAAGCATTGATATAAATCTGCCGCGTCCATATTTCTTTGCCGTAAGCAAAATTAATGAATTGAGAAGAATAATTATTGATAAGCTTGATGCCGAAAGAAAAAGGAATTATAAGAGGGAAATAAGGAAGGAAGCGGGCAGTATTGAAGGTTTGCAGGCGGGGCGGTTCGATTACCGGCTTAATGTAGTGAATAAACTCGCGGCTGAATTATATAAAAAGGCAGGGGCCGAAGATTTTGAGAAAGGTGCAGAGCTTCAGGATAATTTTGAAAATAAAGTGCTTATGACATGTAAATACTGCATTAAAAACGAACTGGGTATATGCCCCATTGAAACGGGTAAGAGCGCCGGATATAAAGAACCATTTTATTTGATTGATAAAAATAAAAAATATAGATTGCAGTTCGACTGCGTTAAGTGTGAAATGTCGGTGCTTTACTGAAAACATAATAATTTTCTTTTCGGGTGAAATATGAAAAACGGGTTAAAACTGGTTTTAGTGTCTGTACTGCTCCTTTTTCCGGCTTTTATTAATGCGCAGGTGGAAAATGTAGAGCTGGGGCACGGAGTGTACGACTTTCTTAAGGAAATGAAAGTGAAGAATATCATCGGTTCAATACACGATGACCTGCCTAATATGTCCTATGGCGAAGTTAAAAAATACCTTAAGGAAATAGACAAAAAGAAAGAGCAGTTAAGCCCTACCGAAATAGACATATTAAATAAATATGAAGCTGAATTTTTTGAGGATGAATTCTCCGCCGGCAACACGGCTCAGCTTTTTAATCCGGAAAATTCTTTCTTGGGTAATCTTTCGGAGCTGGCCTCGGATAAAGAGAGGTTCCTTTACTATTTCAGTAACGATTATGTGAATTTCCATCTTAATGCCGCGGCGCATATAATTTATTCTCAGCAGTTCAAGCCGGTTGCCGCCAATACGGAATTTTTCGATCTCGGATTCAGGGCGCGCGGTACAATGCTGGACCACCTGGGTTATAGTTTTTCTTTTACAAAAGGGGGAATTGCCGGCGCGCGCGGCCTTGCCGCAACGGTAGACCCGAGACTTAACTATAATTTTAAATTCGTTGAGAATATTGAAAACATTTCCAACTACGATTATACCGAAGGATACCTGCGTTACGCCCTTGAACCAG
>DAHYUM010000132.1 GCA_027398005.1 bacterium | reverse complement strand
ATTTTATGCAGGCGAGCGTTAAAGGGCTTTACGAAAATCCACATTTATACAATCTGCTTGGCAGGGCGGGATTTGAGAGCGTATTTATAGGCATTGAAGCGGACGAGAATGATATTCTCGGGTTCTTTAATAAAGAAAATCAATTTGATATTACGAAAGTAGAAAAGGTAATTAATGGATTGAAAAACGAGGACATTTTCGTATTGGGGGGATTTATATTCGGACTTCCGGATGACGACAGGGAGAAAATGCTGAAGCGGTATGAATACTCGAAGGCAATAGGGCTCGATTTCATTATTTTCAACTCCCTAACCCCCTACCCGGGCACGCAGCTGCGCGAAGAGCTTATTGCAGGGAATTATATTTCAAATCTAAGCGATTATTCAAAATATGACTGTTATCATATGAATGTAAGGACAAAACATCTAGGCACAAAAGAACTCTTCGCTATTTTTGATTCGATAGTCCATTCATATACTGTCGATTCAAAAGCAATATACAGAATAATAAAAAGGTTTCCCCTATTCTTTATAAAAGCCTCGGTTAAGTTTCTTTTTCTTCACCCCGATATGGTATTCCATCACCTAACGCAAGGCAGATTTCTTTATAAAGAGAGATTCAACAGAACTGAAACAGAATGGGGCAACTAGCCGGCGTGTTAATTAGCCGGTTTGCCTGAGGAATGCACAAACTTAATATTATCTAATTACCCTATATCCCCCTGTTTATAATTCGAGGCATAAAATACTTACATCTTCAAGTTTTGAGTAGTCGGTAATTTTGCCGTTTTTCAAAAGATCGAGCTGACTGTTGGCAATAAAGTAAAACTTGTTGCCGGCTATTACACCGGTGGTTGGAATAGAAACAAGAGGATTATTAACTGATAATATTTCCATATTCTCAATAGCATCAAGTTCATTATTCATCTTAAGCCTTACAATTTTAATGGGTTCGACATCATTCTGGATGCCGATAAGGGAACCCTTATAATAATAAAGCCCGTCAATTCCTCCGGCAAATATCTTATTTTCCGTTTTCATTCTTTTAATATCACCGTTCAGCCGGGCAATGCTAATGCCTGCCGAATCGGCAATAAAGAGCCTTGTGCCGTCGGGCGAAAGAGCGATTCCGTTAGGCTGTCGCAGGGAACCCTCTCTTAAAAAGGGCTCAATTCTATCGCTTAAATGATTTATTTTAAAAACAGCTCCGGTTTCGGTATCGGTAAAAAAGGCATCCCCATCGGCAGTAACGGCAATGTCATTAAACAGATGATTCCCCTTTTTATTATCCATCATATACTTTTTAATCAGCCTGCCGCTATCCATATTATATTTAAAAACCGCGGCAAAACCCTTTTGACTGCCGAATTCGGGTCCGGCGTAACTGCACACCCATAAAATTCTTCTGAGGGCATCGGTTTTCATCCCCAGTGTGCAGTAAAGCCCGCCGGTGCCGGAAGGAGTGAAATCTGCGCTTATACCATTAATTGTTGAAGTTACAACTTTGTGCTTATGTATACTGCTTACATAAAATATCTTTTTTACCGGATCGTATGTGATTCCCTCAGGAATAAGGTCTTTCTCTTTAATTTTAAATGCTGTACTTAGTTTACCTGCCTGCGCCGCCGCAGGCTCTGTGCTTAATAGAATAAATATCGCTCCCGCAAATAACCAGATATGTTTTAAATATTTCATATTGACCCGGGTTTACTTTTATAAATTATTTAGTGTGTTCTTATTAATAATTTTAGATGCCATTTATTTTGACGCTAGGATTTGGCCTAGGTTCCCGCTCCACCTTATAAGTTACGAAGCCGCGCTTATTATTCCGCGGCTTTAATTATCGGGCAAAATGAGTTGCTATGCACAGCCATAATTTATTAATGCATTTCCATCTGCCCTTCTATAACGGTATAATTGTCAAACTCCTTAATCAGATTGGTATTCATAATTTTTTTAGTGTAGTAGAAATATTCATAGCTTGTCGATTCAAGAATTTCTTTAGCGCGCGCAATCGAATCGTTCTGGTAATTGTTTTTAGAGGTAATAAAATTGACCAATCCCAAATCCAATGCTTTTTCAGCTTTAATAAATCTTTCGGCAAATAAGTATTCCTTTGTTATTGCATGCCCAAGGTACTTATTCATAAAGAAAGGCACGCCCCCCGATGGATGGAGACCGAACTCCCTCGAATTAAGGTGTACAATAAGGTTAGGGTGTGCTATGCGGTAATCGCACGCCAGACTTACCCCCCAGAATGGAGAGACCACCGTATTAGCGAGAGCCACGAAGACAATCTGCGGAGCCGCCAATATCTTTTTAATATATGTGTTCAGCATATTGATCTGAATGGAGCGTTTATCCTTATCTACAATTTTGTTAATAATTACGGGTTTATCGGGATTTATATCCTCTCCCGAAAGTTTAGAAAGGTGGCGGGCAAAGGGAATTTCGCCGAAATAATCGCCGCTACTTAAAAGCAATATGCCTTTGATGGATTTATCCCCCGCCACCGCATCGAGCCATTCGAAAGATTTGGGCCCGATATGTACATCAACCAGAGCCTCGAAACTATCGGTTTTTGGTTCTAATATGATAAGCGGGCCGGCAAGAGTGCTTTTGAGATAGGGAGTTTCAAACTCGTAGTTAAATCTGTTTTCCATTTTGCCCTCCAAAATTTAATTATGAAGTATTTATTGCTAATACTAAATATTAAATTCAATGTAAGGTACAAATGTATAAACGCAAAGAACCGTATTAATATACTCTATTAATTTAAATATTATTTTTAAATGAAAAATTAAATTTTACCCCGGCCATTCAATTGAGCGGAGCCGGCTTTTCCGCCGCCGGCATAATTATTAGCATAAATGGGGCAATTCAATCAAACGCCCCCTTTACCTCCCGGGGGCGAATGCAAAATTTATTTACCGAAGAAAAGTTTAATTGGGCGCCAGACCCTTTTTGCCCAGGCGGCTTCGTTATGTTCGGCGGTTTTATCGAAATAAAAGAACAAATCTTTCCCCTCGGTATATCCTTTCTGCTCCAGGACCTTAATCATCTCATCAACCCCGGGCTGAAGTTCAGTTTCAAGGCCAACCCCTCCGTTATCAATGTAGATAGTAATATTCCTTTTGGGGGATTGGTCTTTTTCAACCACCTGCGCGTAATCGAAAAACTGGAACTTGAAAGCGGGGGAAAAGCATGCCGCCTTCGAAAAAACATTTGGATAATCCCATGCAAAAATCATCGATATTAAACCTCCCATTGAGGAACCTCCAATAGCAGTATTAGCGGCATCGGGCAATGTGCGGTAATGTTCATCCACAAAAGGTTTAATTTTTTCAACCACAAGCCTTTCATACAGCTTGCCGAGGAAAGTATTATTATATTCGGGACTCCGGTCGGCTGTATTATTAATGCCTACAATAATAAAAGGCCTAACTTCCCCTTTCCTTATAAGGCTGTCGGCAGTTTCGTCAATCTGCCAGTCAATAAAGTTTGTAGAAGTTCTCGGGTCAATTAAATTCTGTCCGTCGTTCATATAAAGAACCGGATACCGTTTATCTTTCTGCGCGTCATAATCGGGGGGCAGCCACACAAATATATCGCGCGGTTTAAGCCCCTTTGCCTCAAAATTCTTATGGAATATGACATTGCCTGTAATCTGCCCTTTCACTTTGAAGTTGAAATTATCGCGCCAGTTGTTTACAATAATGCTTACCACAGTATCCTTAACCGGAACGAGCACTTTATTCCCCTGAACCGAGGAATCATCCCCCAAGGCTTCGGTAGCCCAGCTTCCTTTAGTAAATTTGTATTCTATCCGGCTCCCCTTATCGGCATTGAATGTTATGCCCCACTTACTCCCTATTTTTTTATTTAATTTAACCTTATCCGGCTGCCAATTGCCCAATGCGGTAATATTCCCCGCCACATAAACCTTCGATGTATCCCCCAGTTTAGGGGCATCAACTATCAAAGTCACCTTTACCTTATCCTGCGCATAGACCAGGGCAGAAAACAGGAATAATACAATAATTAATTTCAATTTCATTTTATCACTCCATTCACAAATAATTCAATAAATGCATACACGAATTTATAAAATTGATAGATTAATAGAGATGCCATTAAAGCAAATTAACAAATATTTCCGCATCACTAAAAAAGGCTGGAATATTCCCCTTAATTGAAGGAACTGATTTACGAAAAGCTATAATTTATTTTTATTCTTATTATAATTGTGCATAAACTTGCCGAATTTTTTATCCTTCTGCCTCTTTTCGTAGTACGACATTTCATTATAAACCGATTCTTTATGCATCTTAATATAATTATCGTACCTATCTTTTGATAATTCCCCCTTATCAACGGCATTTATAACCGCGCACCCCTGCTCAACCGTATGGGTGCAGTCAATATACCTGCAGTTTTCCTGAAGCTCCATAATTTCGGAAAAGGTGGAATCCAGTCCGGCTTCGGCCGAAATTATTCCAATCTCGCGCATTCCGGGTGTATCAATAAAGATAGCGCCGTTATCCAGTAGAATCAGTTCGCGCCTTGTTGTAGTATGCCTGCCCCGCCCGTCTTTTTCGCGGATCGGCTGTGTTTTGTAGATGTGGTGATGTAATAGATTATTAAGAAGTGTAGTCTTGCCCACGCCCGAAGAGCCGAGAAGGCAGTAAGTAGCATGCGGCTCAAGATACGATTTAACCTTTTCTATATCTTCGGCAATATTATTGCTGAAAGACACAATTTTAATGCCCGGCATAAGGGTGTTTATTTCTTCCATTTTCTTTTCAATTTCAGCCTGATTCTGAAGATCGCTTTTGCTTAAAAATATTAATGGGGTAATAGCGCTTTCGTTTACCATTACCATATACCGTTCGAGGCGCCTTAAATTATAATTTACGTCGAGCGATTGCATAATTATTGCAGTATCAATATTGGCGGCAATAACCTGATAATCAATTTTCCTGCCTGCGGTTTTCCTTTTAAGAATCGTTTTACGTGGCAGAATATCGTGTATTACCGCGAAAGTATCATCGTCAAAAAGCTGGGCATAAACCCAATCCCCCGCGGCGGGCAAATCGAGCGATGATTCGGAGTTAAAGAGGAATTTGCCTGTCAGTTCGGCATAAATTTCTTCGCCTCCTGCCGAAACCACATAGCTGTTTTTATTTACACTCAATACACGTACAATTTGCATTGTCTGCATTTTATCCGGGTCTTCCTGTTCCCGGAACCATCTGCTATAACCGAGGCTTTCAAGATTATTCATATCATTCCAAAGCAATGTATATAATTAAGTTTACTGCCGCCCATTCATAGGATTGTATTGGTATAAGTTACTTATTTCCCCCAATAAAGAAAATGGTTTTTACTGCGGATAAGATATCGGTATATCCGGTTTTTCACCGGAGGGTAATAATTTACAAAGTATACTGAGTGGTGCAGTAAACTCATTTTTTAGAGAATGAGCAGATTTAGTATTTTAATTATAACTATTAACAGTCGGCGACAATAATCATGGTTATATATTTTTATTTACCTAACAGAATTACTTTACGCAAACCGGTTCACCCTAATTTATCCCATGACAATAAAGCTGGTTTGGCGTTAAGCAATACCCTGTCGGGGGAATATTCAATAACATGTGTTTCTTTCTTAGCAAGGAATATTTTAAGAGCAGGTACATCGTAAGCCGGCGGCATAGACATAATAGTTCCATCTGCATCAAGATATAATTTTACGCATGAAAATGCGAAAGTTAAATGTTCCGGGCCCTTAAAAACTATATCATAATCATTCGTTGTTGTAACCTGCACGCCTACATTAGCTTTATTAACAATATTCTGGATTGTAGGGATATCGAGTTTAAATCCGGAATCGCTCGATTTATCCACGCTTATCAGGAAATCGCTGCTTGTTATAACCGAATCGATTACCAAAAAAGAGTAATCGGTATCGTCAAAGAATATTCTTGCCGCCGGATTTTCTTTTTCCACTTTCTGCCCTGCCAATGCCTTGCCAAGCAGGCCGATATCAATATAATTCCTAACAACATTTTTAAATGAGAAAGAGACTTCACTTGCCCCCTGGAACTTAATTCCTATTTCAGCCGATGTAATTCCAAATCCCTTTAGAAATCCATCCAGTATTTCAAGCCCCAGATCAATATTTACCTTTCTGCTCCTTTTGCCTGAAATATCGGCCATTTGCGAAGTTGTTACTGGAATATTAAGTGCTACATTCCCTTTTAATAATGGTGTTAGCTCACCGCGGAAACTCGATTTGTCATCTGAACTTGCAACTACACGCAGCGGTTTAATTCGTTCTTCGGGCACTCGTACAATGTTAGCCCCGAAAACATCTCTAAGTGCATTAACAATAGGATCTCCATCACAAAGACCTAAGAAAGACATACTGCCTCCATTTTTTGTTAATTAATTTTAACAGGAAGGATGTATTTAACCTGAAATGAAACAACTAACAATGCTGCAGCATTATGAAGGATTAAATAATAAAATACCTTATTTGATTTCAACAGGGAATGATTTCCGCCTCAAAAGCAAAATAGTGATTATATATTTAGATGTCAATTGCTTTATGAATAATTGGAGACCTCCCTTTATTATAACCTGTTAATTTCGCACCAATTCCCTTTCATGCGGAAATTATTTTTCAAATTAAAGCATTCGGCAATCTTAAAATATTCACATGCGAATTTTAGCTTATTTTCGTATTTTCAATTACGCTTCTATCAGATTTGTAAAAGATGGGTTAGAGAATTACGGCATTCACTTTTTAATATACAATCGGATGGTAGAATATGAGATATAACAAATCTGCATTCATTATGCTTGCGGCCTTCATCTTATATGCATCGTTACTGCTTAAGGCACAGGATTATAAGGCTTCTCTTTTCGGCATCGAATCCAACGGCACCACGTTAAACACCACTTCAATTCAGGCGGCCATCGATTATATACACAACAACGGAGGGGGGCGTTTAATGTTTTATGTGGGGCGATATCTTACCGGTACAATTCATTTAAAATCGAATGTTACCCTGCATCTTGAAGAGGGGGCAATACTTGTAGGCTCTGCCAATCCGTTCGATTATGAAAAAATAGGCTCGTGGCAGGCATTAATTTTTGCGCACGGCCAGCAGAACATAGCCATAACCGGCAAGGGAGTTATAGACGGCCAGGGATACAGGGTGGCTAACAACATACTTGCCATGGTGCACAAGGGAATTATTAAAGACCCGCAGAATTTAATATACGACCGTCCCCGCGAAAGCATACGCCCGCAGAATATTTATTTTAAGGGGTGCCGTAATGTTAAAATTGAAGGCATTACACTTAAAGACCCGGGATGCTGGAACCAGCAGTACGACCAGTGCGTAAATGTGCTTATTGACGGCATAACAGTTGACAGCAAATCTTACTGGAATAACGACGGTGTTGATATTGTAGATTGCGACAGCGTAATAGTCAGAAACAGCTTCTTCGACGCGGCGGATGACGGAATCTGCCTGAAATCCCACAGCGCCGATTTTATATGCCAGAATGTGGATATTTACAACAACAAGGTGCGCACCAGCGCCAACGGAATTAAGTTCGGAACAGCTTCGCGAGGCGGGTTCAGGAATATTAGAATTACAAATAACCTTGTGTACAACACCTACA
>DAHYUM010000131.1 GCA_027398005.1 bacterium | reverse complement strand
AATATCGTCGGCGCGGTCAAAAATTGAATCGGGCAGGGTTTCCCTTATTACGGTCCCCGTAATTTGTTTAACAGTCTCGGCGCGGCTTTCTAGGTGCTGTACGTTCAGGGTAGTGTAAACATCAATACCATTGCTTAGAATTTCGAGAACATCCTGGTACCTTTTAATATGCCTGCTTCCCGGAATGTTTGAATGGGCGAGTTCGTCAACAAGTACAAGCGATGGTTTAAGTTGGAGAATACGGTCAATATCCATTTCGCCGAACTTTGCACCCCGGTAAGCGATTTCTTTCGGTTCAATTACAGTAAGCCCCGCAATTAAGGATGCTGTTTCTTGTCGTCCGTGTGTTTCAACAATACCGATGACTACATTTCTACCTTCCCGTTTTGCCTTGTGGGCGGCTTCGAGCATGGAATATGTTTTTCCGACTCCGGCGCACATACCGAAGAATATTTTTAACTTACCCGATTGCTCCTTAAGCTCGTTCTCTTTAATAAGCCCGAGCAGTTTCTCCGGGTCGGGGCGGGTTTCATCCGGTTCTGTTGGCATATCTATTTTATTTTATCTAATTCAATATTCAGCAATAATACATTAACACGGGGCATGCCTATAAATCCCATCCCCGGTTTTTCTATCATTTTATTTATAAGCGCCATCAGTTTGTTCTTTTCGCTCAAATTAAAGTTTCGTGCCTTAGCTACTCTATCGGCCTGCATAAATGCGCTTTCGGGTGAAATATCCGGGTCAACGCCGCTGGCCGATGCAAAGAGCATTTCGGCAGGAATATTATTAGTGGAATTTATAAAATTTTCTTCACAAAAGGATTGCCTTCTTCCGTAAAATAATTTCTTAAGCATTATGCTGGATTGGGCAAGGTTGCTCGCTCCGGAGGGCATTGCGGAATAACCGGTTGAAGAAGGGCGCGGGTGGAAGTATTTATTGCTTTCGAAATTTTGGGCAATCAGCTCGGAACCGACCGCTTTATCATCCTTTACGATTATTTTACCCGAGGAACTGTATGGGAAAAATGCCGAAGCAAGGATTTTTACGGCAACGGGGTAAATAACGCCGGTTATTAATGTGAATGCAGTAAAAATAATTATTATATGAAAAAATTTCCTTAGCATAAAATTAAGTTCTCCTTCTGCGTGCTACTTTCTTAAAAACGCAGCTATTACCTGCAATATTTTTACTCCGGCAAAAATGAAAAATATTGCTTTAAGAATATCCGTTATTAATTCCTTTGTTTTCATAAACAGACTAAAATAATTGAATAATCAGGTCAATTAATTTTATTCCAATAAATGGGACAATCAAACCTCCAATGCCGTAAATTAAAATATTGCGTTTCAATATTTTTTCGGCGCCTTCGGGGCGGTATTTAATTCCTTTAAGGGCAATAGGAATAAGCAGAATAATGATAACAGCATTAAAAATTACCGCGCTTAGGATAGCATTATGAGGATTGGAGAGATTCATAATATTCAAAATTGAAAGAGGGCCGGGCCTGTTCTGCGTGCCGTACAGCGAAGCCGCAATTGCCGGTATAATTGCAAAATACTTCGAAACATCATTGGCAATGCTGAATGTAGTAAGAGCGCCCCGTGTCATAAGAAGCTGTTTCCCTATCTCAACAACTTCAATCAGCTTAGTCGGGTTGCTGTCAAGGTCAATCATATTCCCGGCTTCCCTTGCCGCCTGAGTGCCTGAATTCATTGCTATGCCTACATCGGACTGGGCAAGTGCAGGGGCATCGTTAGTCCCGTCCCCAATCATTCCTACCATTTTGCCATTGCTTTGCTCTTCCCTTATTTTTGCCAGTTTGTCTTCCGGTTTTGCCTGGGCTATAAAATCATCTACCCCTGCCTCGGCGGCAATAGCCGTAGCGGTAAGCCTGTTATCGCCGGTTATCATTACGGTTTTAATTCCCATCTTGCGCAGCTGGGCGAACCTTTCCTTAATACCCCCTTTTACAACATCCTTTAGCTGTACTACGCCAAGTACTTTTTTGTTTTCGGTAACAACCAGAGGGGTTCCGCCTGAAAGGGAAATATCTACTCCAATAACCTGTGTAAACAAAAAATCGCTGTCAGAGCCTATCTGGAATCCGACATCATCCGAAATATATTTCCTTATCGCTTCAATTGAACCTTTCCTAATTATCCTTTCGGGGGAACTTCCGGATGCGGGTATATCCACACCGCTCATCTGGGTCTGTGCCGTAAAAGGTACAAAGTGAGCGTTCAATTCGTGAATGTTTCTTCCCCTTATGCCGAATTTTTCCTTTGCAAGAACTACAATCGACCTCCCTTCGGGGGTTTCATCGGCAAGCGATGCAAGCTGGGCCGCATCGGCAAGGTATGCCTCATCGGTACCGGGCGCCGGAATCAGTTCGGTAGCCATTCTGTTGCCTAGGGTAATAGTGCCGGTTTTATCCAAAAGAAGTACATCAATATCACCGGCGGCTTCAACTGCGCGGCCGCTCATTGCAATTACGTTATGGCTTAATAGACGGTCCATTCCGCTTATCCCTATGGCGCTAAGCAAGCCTCCTATTGTTGTGGGAATAAGGCATACAAGAAGTGAAATTAGTACCGGCACCGAGACATTATCCGTGATATTTATTGTTCCCGTACTCTGATAATCGATGAATATTCTTATTGTAACCACTACAAGTAAGAATACGATTGACAAACCTGATAAAAGAATGGAAAGGGCAATTTCATTCGGTGTCTTTTTCCTTTTTGCGCTTTCAACAAGCGCTATCATTTTATCTATATATGTATCCCCCGGATTAACCGAGACCCGGATAATAATTTTATCGCTAATTACTTTTGTTCCGCCTGTAACGGCGCTTCTATCGCCACCGCTTTCCCTTATAACCGGCGCAGATTCGCCTGTAATAGCCGATTCATCCACGCTTGCAATGCCGTCAATCACTTCGCCGTCGGCCGGTATTATATCTCCCGTTTCGCATATAACCACGTCGTTAATTCTCAAATCCACGGCGGGTACAATAATTTCCTTGTTATCCGCCATTTTACGGGCGGTTGAATTAATCCTTTGTTTTTTCAGGCTTTCGGATTGAGCCTTGCCTCTTCCTTCGGCAATGGCTTCGGCAAAATTGGCAAATAGAACGGTGAACCAGAGCCATATTGAAATCTGAAGGTTAAAAGAAGAAAAATTCCCCTCCCGCCAGCCTGTAAAAAAGATTACGGTTGTAAATAATGCGCCTATGGCCACTATAAACATAACCGGATTTTTAATAAGGGAGACAGGATTTAATTTTGAAAACGAATCGGCAGCCGCTTTGCGGATTATATCTTTATCGAATAATTTCTTTTCAACTTTCATTTTATATCCGGAAATAATTAGAATAAAATACCCTTATGCATTAAAAGGTGTTCAAGCAACGGTCCAAGCGAAAGAGCAGGGAAAAAAGTAAGTGCGCCTACAATTATAATTATACCCGTAAGCAGTAATGCGAATAAAGGGGTATCGGTTCTTAATGTACCTTTGGAAGGGGGAGTAATATTTTTCTGCACAAGATTGCCCGCAATTGCCATTACGGGAATTAGAATACCGAAGCGCCCTATAAGCATGCCGAGCGAAATTAGAAGATTATAGAATACGGTATTTGCTCCTAATCCGGCAAAAGCGCTTCCGTTATTACCGGCGGCCGATGAAAAGGCATATAATGCTTCGGTGAATCCGTGCGGCCCCGAAGTTGAAAGCCCGGATAGTCCGCTTTTGACTATAAGGCTTATAGCGGTGAATAATAGTATGACCATATTGGGGAGTATTATGGCAATTATTGTAAGCTTTATTTCGTAAGCATCAATTTTTTTCCCAAGATATTCGGGAGTTCTGCCAACCATTAAACCTGATATAAAGACGGTAAGGAAAATGAAAAGCACCATTCCGTATAAACCGCATCCTACACCCCCGAAAATAATTTCGCCTACCTGCATATTAAAGAGACTTACTAAAGCGCTGAAGGGGGAAAGGCTGCTTTGCATTGCGTTTACCGAACCGTTGGAAGCGGCCGTAGTGGCTGTTGACCATATAACGCTGTTCAATACGCCAAAACGAGTTTCTTTCCCCTCCATCAGTCCTCCCATCTTGAAGATGGGATTTGTGGAATACTCTGATATTATTGAAACTGTAAGTCCGGCGATAAATAGAAATAGCATCACACCGAAAATGGCAAGAGCCCCTTTTTTTGAACCGGTAAGCCTGCCGTAAGTAAATACTAGGGAAGAAGGTATTAAAAGGATTGCAAGCATTTCGAAAAAATTGCTTAATGGAGTGGGATTTTCGAACGGGAAAGCGCTGTTGGCATTAAAAAATCCTCCTCCGTTCGTTCCTAACTGCTTAATTGCCACCTGCGATGCCGCAGGTCCCAATGGAATTACCTGACGGGCTCCTTCGAGTGTAGTGGCTTCGGTATATGGCCGGAATGTATCTACAACCCCCTGCGATACAAGAAAAAGAGCGAATATTAATGAAAGAGGAAGCAATATATAAAATGTTGTCTTTGTCATATCGGTCCAAAAATTACCCAGCTTACTGCTGTTCTTTCTTGTTAAGCTCCGTATAAGCACAAACAATACTGAAATGCCTGTAGCCGCGCTAAGAAAGTTCTGCACCGTAAGCCCTACAGTCTGCACAAAATAACTAAGCGTTGTTTCTCCGGCATAGGACTGCCAGTTTGTGTTTGTTACAAAACTTACTGCCGTATTAATTGCAAGGCTTAATTCCACATTACCCAGATGCTGGGGATTAAAGGGAAGATAAGCCTGTATAAGCTGAATAAGAAGCAGGAAAATAAATCCTGCCAGGTTGAACATTAGCAGATTAAACAGGTAACCCTTCCAATCCATTTCAACTTCGGAATCAATCTTGAGGAATTTGTAAAATGCATTTTCAATTTTACCCAATGTTTTAAACCTTAGCCCAATTTCACCGCTTATTACCGAGGCAATGTAATGGCCGAGAAGAGGGGATAAAATAATCAGCAGAGCCAGAAAAACAAATAATTGAAGGAATTCCATCGCAATCACCTGTACCTTAAAATTTATCGGGTCTGAATAGTGTTATGAAAAGGTAAATCAATATTAACAGTGAAATTATAAGCGCTATTGTAGTTTCGGTATCCATTACGTTCCCTAAATACTTACACCTGCAATATAAATTGAGGAATATAAAGGGGGGATAAAGAAAAAGTTGGGAGTATAAAGATTTTATAAAGAAAGGGGGGAGTAAAAACAGAAGGGACACGGCTAAGCGTGTCCCCCTGCTAAAAATTGGTATTTATCAATTCAGTTATTAGAAACCGAGTTTTTCCATAGCGCCAACAAGTTCCTTAACTGCATTAACAGAGTTGTCCAATTCAGACTGTTCCTGTTCGTTAAGGGAAAGTTCAATAACTTTAACTATACCGCTTTGCCCGAGAACGGCGGGAACGCCAACGTAATAGCCGTCAACGCCGAATTCCCCTTTAAGGTATGCGCATACAGGCAATAATCTGTTCTGGTCTTTCAGAATAGATTCGGTCATTGCAACTGCAGCCGAAGCAGGCGAATAGAAAGCCGAGCCGGTTTTAAGAAGTTTTACAATTTCGCCGCCGGCCATCTTGGTCCTGTGAACCATAGCGTCCATAACTTCCTTGGCTTTTGCAGCATCTTTGTATTTTCTTTCGAGCATTTCCATAACCGGAATTCCGTTTACGTTGGCATAGCGTACAAGAGGAACCATTGTATCGCCGTGTCCGCCAAGAACCATAGCGTTAACATCTTTAACCGAAACGCCCAATTCCCAGGCGATAAAAGAGGAGAAACGTGAAGAATCGAGAACGCCTGCCTGCCCTATAACCCTGTTGGTAGGGAAACCGGTAATTTTCTGGAATAGGGTAACCATTGCGTCGAGAGGGTTAGAGATGATGATAGCAATTGAATTAGGAGCGTACTGTTTAACGTTTTCGGCAACCGTTTTCATAATCTGTGCGTTGGTTGTCAAAAGGTCGTCGCGGCTCATACCAGGTTTGCGGGGAAGGCCTGCAGTAACAATAACTATGTCTGCTCCTTCAATATCCTTATACTGATTTGTACCGGAAAGGGAAACATCAAAACCTTCAATTCTTGAAGCTTCAGCAATATCAAGCATTTTGCCGCTTGGGAGGTCTTCGACGATATCATACATAACCACATCGCCAAGTTCTTTCATAGCAATCAATTGGGCAAGAACACCGCCAATCTGCCCGCCGCCTATTAAAGCAATTTTTTTACGTGCCATCTTAACTCCGATTAATAGATTAAAAAATAATAATGCTTATGTGAAAACAATTCAAAAAAATAAAACTTTTACCTAAGCGAGACAACAAGAATTGTCTCGGTGCCCTCCGGAGTAAAATTATACTTCAGTTCTCTAAGAAAGGATTTCATAATATGGATGCCCCTTCCATGGTCCTTAAGAATATTTTCCGGTTTCGTCGGGTCCGGTACTTCGTCAACATTAAATCCTTTTCCCTGGTCCATAAGGCTGATAGTCATCGTGTCATCATCAACTGTAACAGTGATTTTAACGGTTTTGTTTTTGTCTGATTTGTTTCCGTGAACAATGGAGTTAGCGGCGGCTTCGGAAAAAGCCAAAGTAAGATGGTTAAATTTATCCTTATCCAGATTTATTTCCTGTGCAATATTAAGGATGTATTCTTCTGCAACCGGTAAAAGTTCCGGGTCGCTTGGTATTTCTTTGGTATATATCTTTTCGCTCAATTTTCCGCTATATGTTTTATTTTGATATTAAAAATATAATTAGCAGGCCTGTAATTCAAGTTTTTTCCCCTTAAAAATCATATATTCCAGCTCATTTTAAAGATAATATTTGGTATCTCCCTTTTGTAATTATCCCCGGTAACAAACTCGTACCAGCCGTAAAAATTGAGGTCAATCCTATCTCCCGCTTTGTATTTAATTTCTGTTGTGGGGCCCTGACTTATATATCCGCTCGCCTTAATTTTCTCGTTTTGTGCATTTATGTTAAAAATTGAAAGGTTAAAGTAGCGGAATCCCCAGTTGAGGATTAATCCGTCGGAATAATATCCTATTTTGGGCTCAAAAAGGCGTTCATCAAGAAAGCGGGCCGGGCGCTCGGTAAATGAGCTCCATTGGAAATTCCCCTGCTCCGAAAGCTTAATATACCCCTGCAGGGCAATTTTAATCCTGCGGTTGAGGCTGTAAACAGACGAATCCCTCAAAATGAACTGCCTGAAAGAGTAGCTCTGCAGGCTGGGATTGAGGTACTCATAATCGAATGAAGTGTAGTTGGCCGATACTTCGGCGCTGTTGAGGGATGTTAGAGTATTGTTGCTGAAAAGCCCCGAAGTGGAGAACTTTATGAACCTTCTTACGCTATTGTTCGAGCTTCTTTCTGAAAATATGTAAACTATTTTATTTAAACTCCCCTCAAGATTGAAATTGAGTTTGAATAAACTGCTTAGCTTCCTTTCGTAACCGATGCTTCCGATGGAAAGGAGCTCATCCCTGTCATCGAAATTATCGCTGCTGGGGGTATCATATTTAAGCTTTCTATGGAAGAAACTCATTGTCAGGTTATCCGAGCCGGATAACTGCCATGTTGTTATAAAGGATAGTGTATAAGTTTCGGCCTGGTTGTTTTTCATGAACTCGAGGCTTTGCCTGTCGCTGAAAAC
>DAHYUM010000130.1 GCA_027398005.1 bacterium | reverse complement strand
TACAATTGCTTCCGTATCCAGCCGGGTTATATCTCCTTCTAACGCCCTAATAACAGTTTTAATATTTCCCCCTTTTTTTAGTTGATACAGATCACGCGGAAATTTTTTTTCTATTAAACTAATAATAAATTAATTATGTTAAGCATTAGAGATGAAAAAAGTTTATACACTCAAAAGGTTTTCCTCCTCTGTTCTGTTAAATTCTAAAATTGATTTTTCCTCTTTAACCGGTTCAGGTTCTCTTAATAATGCCGCTGTTTTATAGTGGGGCTGATTCTCAATTTGAGACGTCGCCGCGCCCGGTATTATTTTGATAATGAACTGAATTTGAAACCTTTTTTGTGGCATTAACTTTGCAGATTTATTAAAAATAGTCGAAAGTTCTAATTATGGAAATTGTACCAATAATATATAAGCTTTTAATTTTAGCCGGGTCGGTTCTTACTCTGGTTGTAGTTGTATCATATTTATTATCCCGCTTAAATAAAAGCGAAGAAAAAAAGAACGAGCAGATAAAACAGTTCCCCCATCAGCCTATGTATTTCGACCATAATTCTCCGCAGGGGCACATGCAGCATCAGCCGGTAATTCTTCCAATTAACGCCCTCGAACAGAGGGAAATAAATGTTGTAAGAAAACAATCGTACGAAGATTTCAGCCGTACAACAGGGCCGATACCGGGACCCCAGCGTAAAAACGGCAACAGGCGCTACACCATTCTTAACGAGGAAATGAAAAATTCCGATTACCGCTATGTTAAAGAAGGATAAAAAAATTATACTGAGCGAATAAAAACAAAATGCCCGGCTTTCGGCCGGGTTTTTTGTTTTAAAATCTGCGCGTTATTATGTTTCCTGTAATAGTTAAATATTAAAGGTTAAATCTAAATCCTTTTGTTAAAGAACCTTTCTCTTCATATCTTTATTACCTGAAAATTCCTAAACCAACAGGTTCAATTTATATGAAACACTTGACAATAAGAAACATTGCCATCATTGTATTTATTGCGGTCGTTCTTGGAATAATTATTATACCGCGCTTAAATCAGGATAAAGAAAGCGGCAAGAGGCTGGCTCCGGGGAGGAACTCGGGCGCGGTTGCCGTTAACATTAAAGTAATTAAAAACTCCGTTTTCCAGAATGTTATTCAGGTTGCCGGCTCGGTTATTTCCAACGAGGAGGTTGAGCTCCATACCGAAACTTCGGGTAAAGTGACAAGTATTAATTTTAAGGAGGGGCAGAAGGTTAAAAAAGGGGAATTGCTTCTTAAGGTTAACGATGCCGACCTTCAGGCCCAGCTTCAAAAGGCCGAAATAAGAAAAAAACTTGCCGGTGATAAAGAATACAGGCAGAAGGTGCTTTTAGATAAAAAAGGGGTAAGTCAGGAAGTGTACGAAGCCACTCTAAACGACCTGAATTCGGCAAAGGCCGATATTGAAAATATTAAAGCCCAGATTGGCAAAACCGAAATAAGGGCCCCATTCGACGGCACTATCGGGCTCCGATATGTAAGCGAGGGAAGCTATGTTTCCCCCGGCACGCAAATTGCCAATTTAATTAATCAAAATCAGGTAAAAATTGATTTTGCCGTTCCTCAGAGATATGCATCGTCAATTTCTGCTTCGAGCAAGGTTAAAGTGAAAACCTCTTCGGGCAAGGAATATCCGGTTAAAATTTACGCTTTCGAACAGAAGATTGACCCCGCTACCAGATCGCTTAAGGCTAGGGCTATTTATCCAAACAATAAAGGGGAGCTTATTCCCGGTTCCTATGTAACCGTAACAATAGAACTGAACGATATTGTAAACGCCGTTGTAATTCCAACCCAGGCACTTGCCCTAGATATCTCAGGCGAGTCGGTTTTCCTTTATAAAAACGGCGTTGCAGTTGCTAAAAAAGTTGAAAGCGGTGTTAGAAACGAAGCTGAAGTGCAGATTGTAAACGGCCTTTCAATAGGCGACAGCGTTATTACTTCGGGCATTATGCAGCTCCGCCCCAATTCAAAAGTTAAAATTGCCTTAATCGATCAGAATTAAAAATTAAGAAGAAATTATATGAGCCTTTCGTCATTAAGTATCCGCCGCCCCGTACTTTCAATTGTAATGTCAATTGTTATTGTGCTTTTAGGCGTTATCGGTTTTACATATCTGGGGGTTAGGGAATATCCCAGCATCGATCCCCCCATTATTACGGTTAGTGTTTCCTATGTAGGGGCCAATGCAGAAATTATTGAATCGCAAATTACCGAACCGCTGGAAGAAAGCATTAACGGTATTGAAGGAATACGTTCCCTTATTTCGACCAGCCGCGACGGCCGGTGCCAGATTACAGTCGAATTCAACGTTGAAAGAAACCTTGAAGACGCTGCTAACGACGTCCGCGACCGTGTCTCACGCGCAGTTGGGTATCTGCCCCCCGACGCCGACCCCCCGGTTGTTACCAAAGCCGACGCCGACGCCAGCCCTATTATGTTCCTTACCCTTAACAGCGATTCCAAGAATCTTCTTGAACTTTCGGATATTGCCACCAATGTATTCAAGGAAAGGCTGCAGACTATCCCCGGAGTAAGCGCGGTTCAGATTTGGGGAGAGAAAAAATATTCTATGCGCCTCTGGCTTAACCCTTACAAGATGGCGGCACTTAAAGTTACTCCTCAGGATGTGCGCTCGGCCCTCAGCATGGAAAATGTTGAGCTCCCTTCGGGCAAAATTGAAGGGGAGAATACCGAGCTTGCAATTCGCACAAAGGGGAGAATGCTTACTACCGAGGAATTTAACAACCTTATTATAAGGGATGAAAAAGGAGACCTGATAAAGCTTTCCGATATCGGCTACGCTCAGCTTGCCCCCGAAAATGAATATACTATTATGAAAAGGGACGGCATTCCGATGATTGGCATTATCATTGTTCCGCAGCCCGGCTCTAACCATATAGATATTGCCGACCAGTGCTATGCCCGCCTTGCGCAGATTAAAAAAGATGTGCCTGAAGACATCAATGTCGCTATCGCATTCGATACTACCCGCTACATACGAAAATCGATATCCGAGGTGGAGGAGACAATTATTATTGCCTTTATTCTTGTTATCATGATTATATTCCTTTTCCTCAGGGATTGGCGCACCACAATAATCCCGATTCTTGCAATACCTATTTCCCTTATAGGCGCTTTCTTTATTATGTATGTGTCAAATTTTACAATAAATGTTCTTACACTGCTTGGTATTGTGCTTGCGATAGGGCTTGTGGTTGACGACGCCATAGTGGTGCTTGAGAATATTTACAAGAAAATTGAAGACGGCGTGGAACCTCTTGAAGCCGGTATCAAAGGTTCATCCGAAATCTTTTTTGCCATTATCTCTACAACTGTGGCGCTTGCAGTGGTATTTCTCCCCATTATGTTCCTTCAGGGAATTTCGGGAAGGCTCTTCCGCGAATTCGGGGTTGTTATTGCCGGCTCGGTTATTATTTCCGCCTTTGTGGCTTTAACTCTTACTCCTATGCTAAGCACTAGAATTATTAAAAGGAAGGAAAAGCACAGCCGGTTCTATCTTCTTACCGAACCTTTCTTCGTTAAAATGATTTCGATGTACGATACGCTTCTTGCATCTGTTCTAAAGAAGAGATGGATAGGGTTCGTTATAATGGGGGCCTCAATAATAATGCTTGCCGTTATATTCCCCCTTCTGCCTTCGGAACTTGCCCCGATTGAGGACAGGAGCCAGCTTAGGGTTAATACCACACTGCCCGAGGGCACTTCGTACAATTTTACATATAACTTTATAGAAAAATTATATCAGGCGGTATCGGATAAACTCCCCGAAAAGGAATCGATTATAGCTGGTGTTGCAACGGGCGGGGGTTCCGGTACGGTTAATACCGGTTTCCTTCGCATTCAGCTTGTTGACAGGGAGAACAGGAAAAGATCGCAGCAGCAGATTTATCAGTCTCTTACTTCCGAAGTGAATAAACTTAGCGACGGAAGGTCTTTCGTTGTGCAGGACCAGACAATTGGAACCTCTCGCGGAGGGCTTCCGGTTCAGTATGTAGTTCAGGCCCCCACGCTCGAAAAACTGAGGGAAATTATTCCCAAGTTCCTTGAAGAAGCCCAGAAAGACCCTGTATTTGCGCAGGTTGACGTTAACCTTAAATTTACCAAGCCCGAAGTGGTATTGGAAATTGACCGTTCCAAGGCGCGCGAAATGGGAGTCTCCGTTTCGGATATTGCCCAAACCCTGCAGATGGCTTTAAGCGGCCAGCGCTACGGATTCTTTATTATGAACGGAAAACAGTATCAGGTTATTGGCCAGCTTACAAAGGAATACCGCGCCAAACCGGTTGACCTGCAGACCCTCTATGTACGCTCGCGTACCGGCGCATTAATCCAGATGGATAATTTCATCTCGCTCAGAACTCAGAGCAATCCTCCTCAGCTTTTCCGTTTCAACAGGAACGTCTCGGCTACTTTCAGCGCCAGCCTTGCGCCGGGCAAAACAATTGGCGATGGAATTGTTGCAATGGATAAAATTGCGAAGAATGTTCTTGACGAATCATTCTCAACCGCGCTTACAGGGGCATCTAAAGATTTTGTGGAAAGCTCTTCGAGCCTTCTTTTTACATTCCTTCTTGCCCTTGTGCTTCTTTACTTAATTCTTGCGGCGCAGTTCGAAAGTTTCAGGGATCCTCTTATTATTATGTTTACGGTTCCACTTGCGGTTGCGGGGGCTTTCCTTTCCCTGTTCCTTTTCAAACAGACGATGAATATTTTCAGCAACATTGGCCTTGTTATGCTTATAGGTCTTGTTACAAAGAACGGAATTCTTATTGTAGAGTTTGCAAACCAGAAGAAATCGCAGGGGCTTAATGTTTTCGAGGCGGTAAGGCAGGCGGCAGTGCTCCGTTTGCGCCCTATTTTAATGACGAGCTTTGCAACAATACTTGGCACTCTTCCTATAGCTCTGGCTCTTGGCGCAGGCGCCGAAAGCAGAGTGTCTATGGGTATTGCCGTTATTGGCGGTTTGTTGTTCTCTACTATCCTTACTCTTATTGTTATTCCGGCAATCTATACTTATCTGTCGGAAAAAACCAAATCGGTTTCTAACGTTACCGAGCAGCAGCAATAATTATTTTTCTTTGAATACGGAGTTTAACGTGAAATATAAAATGATTTTAATAGCAGTAATTACTCTTATGCCGGCATTATCCTTTCCGCAGACCAAAATATCCCTTAAAGAGGCAATATCAATTGCGCTGGAGAATAATTATGATATTAAAATGACCAGGAGCGATCTTGAGATTGCCGATAATTCATATACGCTGGGGAGCGCCGGGTTCCTGCCTAAGCTCGATTTGACCGCCTCGCAGTCCAAAACCAGCAACGATACTAAACAGGCATATTCCGACGGCACCAATGTGGATAAATCAAGTTCTAGGTCAACTTCTACTAATGCCGGTATTGCCCTTAACTGGACCCTGTTCGACGGGTTGAGGATGTTCACCACCTATTCAAAATTAAAAGAGTATAAAGACCTTGGCGAAATGAAGCTTAGGGCTCAGCTAGAAAATTCCATTGCCGAAGTTATAAGAATTTATTACGATATTGTAAGGCAGACCATTTCGCTTAACGCCGCTATGGAAAGCGTTTCCATATCGGAAGAAAGAGTTAAGCTTACCGAAGATAAGATGGCTATCGGTTCCGCTTCCCGGTTCGACCTGTTAAGGGCTAAAATTGACCTCAATTCCGATAAATCGGCTATGCTTAACCAGGAACTTACCCTTAATTCCCTCAAAGCCGGCTTTAATACACTTCTGGCCCGCCCATCGTCAATAGATTTTACTGTTGATGAAACCATAGACGTAAGGGAAGGTTATTCATTCGACGAACTGAAAGAGAAAGCATTAAACAATAATATAGACCTTCTGCAGTCTGAAAAGAATAAATCAATCTCCCAGTTCTATGTTACTCTTTCAAAATCAAGTTTTTATCCCACTCTAAGCTTCAATACCGGCTATACCTATTCCAATTCCGAAGCAGAAGCGGGCTTTTTTAAATCCTCTACCAACACGGGATTGAGTTACGGGCTGAGCCTTTCTTGGAATTTATTCAACGGTCTCAATAACCGCCGCGATTATGAAAACGCCCTTATAACGCTCGATAAAAGCGAATTGAGGATTCAATCGACCAGATTGAATGTGGAATCGAATCTTTTTATTGCATATAAAAACTACCTTAAGAACATAGAAATTCTTAAACTTGAAGAGGAAAATGTATCGATTGCTAAAGAGAACCTGGATCTTACAATGGACCAGCTAAAACTTGGCACCTTATCGGCAATCGATTTCCGCGATGTTCAGAAGAATTATTTAAATGCCCGGAGCCGCCTTTCTTCGGCCTATTATTCGGCTAAAATAAGCGAGCGGGACCTGTTGAAACAAAGCGGTATTTTAATGCAGTAATTATTTTGGATAACCCCCTGCGCGGGGTTATCCTTTAAGTATAATAAATTTCCCCGGAGGATTTATGGTTTCTTCATTCATAAAACCGGCATTGATAATTTTATTTCTTACCAGTCTTTCTTTTCTTTATGCTCAGAACAATCAAAAAAATGTTGTACTTCACGGCGATTTTGCCGACCCTACTATTGTAAGGGACGGAAATACTTTTTATATGACCCATTCATCGTACGATTATTATCCCGGTTTATTAATATGGAAATCTACTGATCTTGTTAACTGGATTCCCGTTACAAGGGCGTTAAATACCAACTGCGGAAATGTTTGGGCCCCCGATTTTGTAAAATACAAGGATAAGTTTTATATCTATTTCCCTACCGATAAAGGGGGCAATTATGTTATTACTGCCGATAAACCGGAAGGCCCCTGGAGCGAACCGGTTAAAATTAATATAGACGGAATTGACCCGGGGCATATTGCAGCCCCCGACGGGCATAGGTATTTATATGTTAACGGGGGGCGCGCCGCTGAACTTTCCCCAGACGGATTGAAAATTGTAGGGGATATTAAGGATGTTTACAGCGGCTGGCAGTATCCACTTGAATGGGGAACTGAATGTTTCTGCCTTGAATCGCCCAAGCTTACATACCGTAACGGATATTATTATTTAACTTCGGCCGAAGGGGGAACCTCGGGCCCCGCTACAAGCCACATGGCAGTTGTTGCAAGAAGCACTTCACCATTAGGCCCGTGGGAAAACAGTCCCTACAACCCCCTTATAAAGACCTGGAAAGGATCGGAACCATGGGTTTCGAAAGGGCACGCTACAATTTTTGCGGACGGGGATAATAACTGGTTTGCCGTTTACCACGCGTACGAAAGGGGGAACATGCCCCTTGGAAGAAGCACAATTATTGAACCGGTTGTATGGACTGATGACGGATGGTGCAAAGTAAAGAATAATGAGCTTAACTATAAAATAATTAATAACAATAAAATAGGGCCGGATGATTTCAGCGGAAGCACTCTTAAACTGCAATGGTCTTTTTCGGGGCTGGATAACCTGACCGAATATAAGCTTGAAAACGGCGCACTCCGCCTTGAGGCGGTTCCAAATAAAATGAGGGTGCTTCAGGCAATAACCGGCGATTACGCTTATGAAACTTCTGTTAAAATTGAAGCAGGTAAGGGGGTTGAAACAGGATTGCTTGTTTATTATAACCAGTCCGCTTTTGCCGGTATAGCGTTTAAAGATGGAAAAGTATTCAGCTA
>DAHYUM010000012.1 GCA_027398005.1 bacterium | reverse complement strand
GATGCATTGAAAGGATATAGATTCCATCCTCCGTTATCAAGTTTTTCAAGATGGAATTCGTTCTTCGGATTTTTCATAGCATCTCTCTGTTCATCGGAGAATGAATGGGAACGGCGGGCGGTTTCCCATTCCCGTATGGCATCCAAAATCTCCGGTGTCTGCGTATTTTTTCTCAGGTCTTCAATACTTGTCGCAAGCGCAAAGCCTGCATTGTACCCCGAAGCTCGCGCAAGCATCCACTCCATATCGCTGAGCGTTGTAGTCTCGGTAAGAAGATACCAGCCGAGCATATTTGGAAGGTAGTTCCTTTCCAGAAGGGCCTGATTATTGATTCTGTACTGCTGCATGCTTTCGCGGAATCCCTCGTACCAGGGCTCGCCCCAGTTGCAGTAGGTGTTAATATGCCAGTAATAATGCTTTGAATTGCTCGTTCCATTTATAACTGTATGGTCAAGGTTATCGTAAAAATCCTTTGCAAAAAGGTCTATTGCGTAATCCCCCTGTCCGGTAGCCCCGCATCCTTCATGGCCGTCAAAATCCATCTGGCTTAATCCTGTTTCGTTGTAGCGTTTTGCAAGGTTAATTGCAATCTCGCGCTGTAGGTTAATATCGGGGAAGAAAATTTTGTATGGATGGTCTGCAAGTTTGCCTACAACGGAATTGGCATTGTGGGGGGCGGCCTTTGTCCCGAAGGCGCCTCTCTCGCAGTCCAATAACTGATACGGTTTATCCTTTGTAACCGTTCTGTAGCGTATTAATTCATTATCAATTACAACGGTATGCAGCCAGTTGGCTTTTTCGTTGTTAAAATATTCGGGGGATTCAACTGTAATAGTTTTCTGCGATTCATCAATTCCGGCTGTAAGCTTGCTGTTTCCCGTTTTAAGAAGCCTTTTATCGGGCACAGGTGTAACATAGGGATCGTTTGTGTTAATAAAATTTGTAAGTGTATGCGCCCCCAGCCTGATGCCCATCTTTGAGGCTTTATCAACGCATTTTCTCAATCCTTCAGCGCCGTCGGGAAAATCTTTTTTATTAACTTCGTAATGCCCCCAGCTGTCCCATAAATTCATATGGTAAAGGGTCATAAGGTTTGCGCGTTTGGTATAATTCAAAAGCTCGTCAATGTTTTGTTCCGAATAATCGGCAATAAGATAGCTTCTTCCCGTCTGCGGCGAAATTTTGGACCAAACGCCGTCAATTAGCGGATGGGGAAGTCCCTCAGCAATTTCAATTTCGCCAATTCTATTTAAAGCATCTTTTTCGGCGCACCCGAAGAGAGCAATCTTAGAGCCCACAACAGTTTCCCCCGGAATCGGTTCGACCGGCATATCGGGCCATTGCCCGTTCCAAACGGTAATGTTTCTTTTAATAGCTCGGTTGATGGAATAAGCCTGCAGAATGCTTCCCCGGTCTGTCTTTTCGGCCGTTCTTCCTCTGCCGAATTCGAAACCTTCTTCTTTTACAGGGTAACCGCCAACAGTTTTAATATTAAGGGATTGAATGCCTATTGCATAACTGCCGTCCCTTACAACGCCGACAATTTCACCTACAGTTTTGGTAATTGAAGTTGCAATGGGGCCCCATAGAACATAAGTAATCTTACTGACCGGTTCGGCGGCTGTAATTTCGAATACGAGATGAGTAGGCTTTACGGTATAAGTAACGGTAACCGAAGCGCCCGTGCTGCCGTAGCCGAGAATTATCTTATGTTCCGAAGGATTGAACTTCGCTTCGGCCGGTTCTATAAATTCACCGTCTGTCTTAATCTTTAATAGGGGCGAGCCTTCTCCGGTAAGGGAGTATTCCTTTTCCCCCTTTATGTCGTATAGCCCGGTAATAAATCCTTTCCCGTTCAAAGTGATTCTGAAATCTTTGGTGTTAAGAATCAGTCCCTTTGTCTGCGCATTTATAAATGAAACGCAGAAAAATGAAATAAACAAAAATGTTTTTAATAAACGCATAGATAATTCCTTATAAATTAGAAATGGAAATTGTGCCGCCTTTAATTGTTTCTATTTTAATTAAGCTGTCCGTAATTTCTTTCTGTTTAAATCTTCCATTAATCTTAATTCTGCCGTTTCCGAATGGGTTTCTCAATACAATCGTTCCCCCCTGCTCGGGATTTATTATAACCGATTTCACTTTCCCGTTTTCCATGCCGGCAGATATAACAAATGCCCCTTCGGGGCGAAGATTTTTGAATGAAGCGTTCTTCCATTCACCGGGTAGTGCGGGGAATATTTTTACCAGTCCGTTCTGGCTTTGTATAAGCATTTCCTGAAGACCTTCGGCAAATGCGAAATTGCCTTCGAGAGTGAATGGCCTGTATGTAAAAGAAGACTTGCCGGTTTTGGACTGGTCGCCGTTGAGGTGGAAACTGTTAGGCGAGCAGAAGCATGTGGCAAAAATTCTTAACGCTTCGGAAGCTTTGGCGCCGTTCATATCGCGCGCGTACATACTTGCAAGCCAGCTGTAGGAATATCCGCACCACTGTCCGGGGCCAAGCCTTTCAAGGTCGGCAAGCGAGCCTTCAATAACCGGGCGGTCTGTTTTGTTTTCCCAATCGAGAATGCCGAGCGGATGAATTGCCATTAGGTGAGAAAAATGCCTGTGCGAAAATTTCAATTCGTACCCGGGCGCAACAAGAAGTTTGTTGTTTTCAACCGCAAGTGAGGGCCATTGTCCAAGAATTTCTCTCCACCGGCCGGCCTCTTTTTTATTGTTAAGCGCGTCAGCCATTTCGGCGGCCGCAGAGTAAAGCCAGCGTATAAGGGCAAGGTCGTAATTTGTCGTTTCCTTAAACCATGCATTAATGCTGTTGTCGTTTATTTCGGGGGATGACGAAAGGGGGAGTTCCTTTTTTCCGTTAACGGTTACGGAAAGGTTATTAATAAACTGCGCGCATTGCTTAATCCACGGGTATGCTTTTGTACGCAGAAAATCCTTATCCATGCTGTAGCGCCACTGAAGGTAGAAATGATGCGCCAGCAATGCCGATACTGTAGGGGAGAGTGAATATTGAATCCATCCCCCCATTGCATCTCCGTTTATTGTAGCCACGCCGGGGAAATCGAGCCCCTCTTTGCCGAAATAGGTCTTTGTGTATTCAAGCGCGGTTTTCCTGTTCAGCAGAAGCCAGTCAAGAAATACTTCCCCTTCCTTAAGATGGTTTGAAGAGTATGAAGGCCAATAGCTTAACTGTGTGTTCAGGTCGTTGTGAAAATCCCCTTTCCACGGAGGCAGTCTCCTGTTGTCGGCAGTCCACACAGCCTGGAGTGTAATGGGGGGCGCCCCTTTGCGCGAGGTGCTTCCGAATTTATAAAGTTCCCGGTACCATTGAGTTTCGAGAATGGAATCGGGAACGTTAACCGAAGATTGTTTCCAGAAATTTTTCCACCAGCCGGTATGCCTGTTCAACTCGCCGGCGAAGAGGGGAGCGGAAATATCTTTCTGCGCTATTGATTTGCTCTCTTTATATAATGGATACGGTTTAGTGGTGGTAACCGTCCAGATGCAGTAGAGGGTTTTGCCAATAAATTTCCACGAAGTGCGGATTGTGAATTCGAAACCGCCGGTTCCTTTCTGTTTATAGATTATTTCATTTTTCTTTTTAATCAATTCCGGTTCCGGGTAGCCTAAACGGCGCAGGTCGTTCCCTTCGGGGCCGCTGTTAGAGCCTGAATTGATTTTTTCGCTTGTGAACGGGGGAGGGTCAATTACCGGGGCAATTTCTTTATCCAGCCCTTCAATCTTAATAAACCCGTATGAAGAGGCGGCGCTTACGAATGAAGTAAGTTTAATTCCGTTCTTAAGTTTTATTTCGGCAAGCGCATTATTAAGGTAAAGGTTTGCGTAATCAACATCATTAATGCCGGGCAGGTCAAATTCGATTGCGCCGGCTGGAATTTTTGTCGGCGTAGCGTCCCTGTCGTATGGAACATCGAGGAGCTGTTGAACTGGTTTATAGTCGTTTTTCATTACCTGCGAAACGACCCATTCAAACCGGTAGTCGGGGCTTTTAAATTCGGGGGAAGCTCTTAAATCCCACAGGTCTGCCCTGTCAAGTGCAAAGCGGAGCCTGTTCCCTTTAAGCCAGATTAATTCCCCCAGCATTCCGTTGCCAAGAGGAAGCCCCTCATCCCATTTATCGGGAATGCGCTTAAAATGGAAATCGTGATTAACGGAGCCCCCTTTAACGGAACCCTTTTGATAACCGTTTATCATTTGAAAAGAAAACAGAATTGAAAGAAGAAAAAGAACAAAGTGTAATTTTTTCATATACCCGCCTTAAGTGGCAAAATTATTTTACAAAGTTTGCACAAAGTAGTTTTAATAGCAAGCGGGGGGCAAAAAAAAGGGGACAAAGCAGTTTGTCCCCCTTTTTGGTACAAATATTAAATTTTACTTCTTTTTCTCTTTCACGAAGAGGGCATTTTTAACCGGATCGGGGGTAAGCACCCTGTGGACGGGGTAATCGTAGCCGCGCCCCCACTGCGATGCAATCTGCCGGTCGAGAAGATTCCAGAATAACATACCGTCATCCGACTCCCCTTCGAGCAGGTAGGCGGCAACATTGGCATTCTTCTGGGCCATCGGTACAAAGATACATCCGGGTTCGAACTTCTTTTTCTGGGTAAATAGATTCCCCTTTGAAATATTATTGTAATGCCCCTGATTCAAGCGCTGCGCTGGTTTCAGTTCGGTTATCTTGAACGATTCAACATCCGCCGCGAGAGTATCTTTAAGCTGTTTATATTCAATCCCGTGCGAATCGAGAAGGTATGTAATCTCCGGATCGTGCGAAGAAATTAAATATCCGTACGGAATTCTTACCGAGCGCTTTGCAGTGTAATTTGCAAGGTAAGGTATTTCAACTACCTTTATATTGCCCGTTCTTCTTTGTCTTGTGCGTCCCTGGTCATCTTTATAGGTTTCCATTTCGAAAGAGCGCACCTTAATCTTTTCCTTTGCCGGTTCAAGCCTGTATTCAACCGCAAAGGAATCGGCAGGCGTCGGGTTCAATCCCCTGGCAATTGTCTTCTCATCGGTATCTTTAACCAGTTTTTTAATTTCATCCCTGTTTGCATAGGCATAATCCAGAATTGAACGGAGCAGGCTGTAGCATCCGTAAACTCTGGTTTTAAAATCGGAATAAACGTTGTTTTCGTTAAGCATAGAAAGCCTGTTGCGCAGGCCGGCGTAATTGACTACATACCTGGGTTCTTCTCCGAAAGTTTCCCACCCTTTGGTAATGTCCATCCTATTAATAAATTCCCCGTAAACAACATTAAGAGTATTATATTTTTCAGAAAGTGTTTTAGAAACAGCGGGGAATAATTTGTACTGCATGTAATTCTTAATATCCATCGAGCCGTTGGGATTCATAGCCCAGCAGAAGGTAACAGGTTCCTGATGAAGCGAGCCGTCGGTTGTATGGCAGTCAACCAGAATAGCGGGATCCCATCTGTTGAGCACGTTCCTTAAAAAGCCCTGGGTTTCGGGGGCTTCGGCTTTCATTGCGTCCCGGTTCAAATCGAGGTTCTGTTCGTTGTACCTTATTCCTGCTCCGTTTTCGGGACCTGCCTGTCCCGGGCGGTTTCTTGAAAGAGGCCCTATTTTATCGTTGCCGTCTGGGTTATAAATAGGGCAGATGAGGAGAATAATTTTATCGAGATATTCGGGATTCTTTTTAGCCAGTATATCCCGCGCCAGCATAAGTGTAGCTTCTTTTCCTTCAACTTCGCCCGCGTGAATGTTGGCCTTATAATAAACTACAAGCCTTTTATCGTTCTTAAGAGCGGCGGGATTTTTAGGAAGGGGCTTGCCAATTACAATAAGAGGAATTTCCTTTCCGTCGACCGATTTAGCAATAGTTTCTACCCTTACATAGGGGGAGCTTTTTTTAAGTTTATTAATGAACTGCATCACATCTGCGTGAGTGGATGTGGATTTAAAATCCGATTTTTCCGCAACGGTAAGGAATGCAGGCTTGCTCTGCGCACGGGTAATTGAAACCAGGCCGGCAAGCAGAAAGAATATTACCGGTAAAATTTTTCTTGTACTCATAAATGCTCTCGGTTCTGTTATTAACAGGTGATTAATTAAACGCAGTAAGATAATAAAAGGGAGATGTGAATTACAATTTAAATTTGATTATTTAAGAATGTGTCAAATTGTGCGGTTGAATTTAAGTATGAAACTGGTCCCTTCCCCTTTGCGGCTTTTAACCGAAATGTCTATTCCGTTCAGCTCGCAGTATTTTTTCACCAGCGCCAGTCCTAGTCCGTTCCCTTCGTATTTACGCGTGTAGCCCTGTTCTTCCTGCGTAAACGGATTGAATATTTTCTCCATAAATTCGGGGCTCATTCCAATGCCTGTATCCTTTATCTCGCATATAATTAATCCGGCGGGATTATTATAGGCCTTAATTGTAATTGAACCGGTATTGGTGTATTTAACCGCGTTATCCAGCAGGTTGGCAAATATCTGCTCGAGCGTGTAGCTATCCCCAATAATTCTGCTTTTCTCAGTGTTGTTTTCAATTGAAAGCCAGAGTTTTTTCTCCTTGGCAGTAAGCTGATATTCGGGAAGCACTGAATGGATGATATCGTCAACAAGATCCCACTGCTCAGGAATATACTCATAAGTCTGCGTCTGAATTTCGGACATATTTAAAAGCAGGTCCACGGTTCTTATAATTCTCTTGCCCGCATTGGAGATGCTTTTAAATCCTTCCTTTAAGTCGTCGTTTATTTTATCTTCAATTTCCGACTTGATGAGATTAGAGAAACTAAGCACCACATTTATAGGGGACCTAATTTCGTGCGACATCTGGGCGAGGAACTCCGATTTAATCTGGTCCGCCTTTTCCGCTTTTTCCTTTGCCTTTTCAAGTTCGGCGGTTCTTTCGGCAACACGTTTTTCAAGTTCGGTATTAAGCTGTTCAAGCTCAAAGTTTGCCTGCTGAATTTTATCTGCCTGTTCGCTTACAATTTCCTGCTGTTGTGCAAGTTCCGAAGTCCTTTCGTCTACAAGCTTTTCAAGGTGGATTTTCTGGTTTTTCAGATATTTCGTTCTATAATAGAAAATGAGATATAATATTGAAATAACCGCCAATACTACCAGTAAGCGGAACCAGAATGTTTTCCACCATGGGGGAAGAATTTTAATTGTAAGTGTGCATCCGGCTTCGTTCCATATTTTATCGTCGTTAGCGCCTTTAACTTTGAACACGTAAGTCCCCGGTTCAAGGTTGTAAGTGACAAATCTCCTGTTTCCCGCATCAACCCATTCAGTATCGTATCCTTCCATCCTATACATATACATATTCTTAGTAGGGGACTGGTAATCGAGGGCGGCATACTGAATACTAATTATGTTTTCATCGTAATTCAGTGTAATCTCTTTTGTATCTTCAAGGGCCTGCTTAAAAATAACCCTTTCGTTAAAAACCTGCCCCACCCGTACTGCTTTATTAAGTATAGAGAACCCGGTAATATAAACCGGAGGAATATGCAGATTGGGTTTAATATTGGCGGGGTTGAAGACGTTGAACCCGTTTATGCCGGTAAAATAAAATTCACCCGTTTCCGAAATAAGTGAGGGGAAATTGAATTCATTGCTCTGAAGCCCGTCTTCAACATCGTAAGTAATTGTATGCCCGTCCGCCGGATCATACTTAACCAGCCCTTTGGCGGTACCAATCCAGAAAAATCCTTTTTTATCTTCCTGAATTGAATAGATTGTTTCGGATGCGAGATTCTCGAATTTCATCCGATGGAATTTTCCGGTTGAGTAATCGAACTTGTTCAATCCGTCCGATGTGCCCACCCAAAGGGTGCCGGCTTTATCCTGGAATATTTCAGTAACTTCGTTATTGCTAAGGCTGTTCGGGTCGGTTGGAATATTCCTGTAATTGATAAATTCATCCGAACCCGGTTTAAGGCAGTTTAATCCGTTTGTTGTTCCAATCCACAGGTTTCCTTTCGAATCGGTGAAAAGCCTCCAAATGTAATTAGCGCTAATCGATTTCGGGTCCGACTGCGAATGAAGGTACCTTTTCATCTTTTCTGTTTTAAGATTAATTTTTATCAATCCGGTTTCGGCGCCAATCCAAAGGTTATTCTCATTATCCAGGCAGAACCCGAGAATGCGGTCGAGTTTAAGGGAATCGAGAATGCCTTTGTTCCTGAATGGATTAACGGGTCTTTCCTTTGAAATGGAGAAGGCGAACATTCCGGCGTCGGTGCCTATCCAAAGGAGGTCGTTCAATATTTTTTTGCTGGTATAAACAGTCCACTGGTAATCGCTAATTATGCCGGGAATATTTTTCTTAAGATAGTTTTTAAACTTTTTCGTCTTCGGGTCGAACTTGTTTAATCCGTTTAAAGTGGCAATCCATATTTTGCCGTTTTTATCCTCGGTCATGCCGTAAATTTCGTTGCTGCTAAGTTCTTTATATCCGGGGTAAGTGTTTTTAAATAGATAAAATCTTTCGTTGGCAAATTTCAGTTTGTCGGCGCCGCTTGCCCTTGTACCGACCCACAAATCGTTATTCTTATCAACGTAAACGCATTCAATTTCGTCTGCGGCAAGGCTTTCAAAATCATTGGGCTGGTGCTTTATAGTAACTGTTTTTTTAGTTTTAGTATTAAGCACAATAATTCCGTTCTGTGTTCCAGCCCAAATCTGATTATCCTGCGCAATTGCAATGGACCTGATATTTATTGATGCGCCCTTGCCCATCGAGGCGGGGGGAACAACAAAATCGGTAAAAGTTTTTGTGTTTGTATCGAACCGGGCAATTCCATATACCGAACCAATCCATAAAAATCCGTCGCTGTCAATGGCAACGCCCATAATGGCGTCTTTGCCCCAGTCCGCGTTTGTATATAAAGTTCTGTTATAACGGGTAAATGTTCTAGTCTTTTCATCATATAGATTAAGCCCGTGGTAAGTGCCTATCCACATTTTATTGTTTCCGGCGGGCATTATGGTGGATATCCACGCGCTTCCTATGCCTGTAGGATTATCTTTATTATATGTGTAAATGGTCTTTTCTTTTGTAACTGGGTTGAACAGCACCAGCCCCGAGCCGTATGTGCCAATATAAATAATCCCGTTCCCGTCTTCGGCAATGGTTGTAACGTTTAAGGTAAGATTGAATTTATTTGGAAGGGGGGAATAGAAGTTGTTATTATCCCTGTCGAAGATGCAAAGCCCTGCCCTTGTTCCAATCCACAAATTGCCTTTTGAATCTTCGAAAAGGACCTGCACCATATTATTAATAAGGCTTGTAGAATCCCCCGAATGATTAATGAAATTGGTAAACCGGTAGCCGTCGAATTTGCTTAATCCGGTAGAACCAAACCAGACAAAGCCGTAGCTATCCTGCAATATACTGCTTACAGAGCTTTGAACCAGTCCGTCGTTAATAGTATAATGCCTGAATTTATAAACCCCCTCCTGCCCGTAAGCAAGCATGGACGCAAATAAGACAAGCAGAAAAACTCTTAAGTGTTTCATTAATTCCGGGCGTTAATTAATAACATAATCGCACTTATTTATATAAAGTTAAATTTAAAGAAGCGGTTTTACAAGAGTGGGTAAAACCGCATTAATATATTTAAGTTATTATATATGTTGCGCGTTATTTGGCGCAAAAACATTCTTTTTATGTCTTTTCAGTAAAAATTAAGGGATAATTCGGGGGGTATTTTTGAATGCGCGCTAAAATTGAATTATCTTTGCGCACTAAAAAAGTTAAGGATATATGGCCCGTAAAAAACAGCTCAAACTGGATGAAGTAAAAACCCTGCCCAATGTATTTTCTTCCGATAAGGAGAATGCAGCCCAATTAATAAGTGAATATTTCAATAATGGCAAAGGCTATACATTAGAACTGGGATGCGGCAACGGCGATTATACCACCGCCCTGGCCGCCGAATACAGGGACAAGAATTTTATTGGAGTTGACCGGAAAGGGAACCGGATTTGGACCGGCGCTAAGAAATCGCTCGAAACCGGATTGAAGAACGGGGCATTTCTTATAACGGCAATTGAGGCAATAGACCGTATTTTCCCTGCCGGTTCGGTTGAGGAAATATGGATTACATTCCCCGATCCATATCCACGCAGAAGCAGTATGCACAAAAGGCTGGTTCATCCCCGTTTTCTTGAATTATATAGTAAAATTCTGGTGCCGGGGGGCAAAATAAATCTTAAAACCGATGATGACACTCTTTACAATTACGCTGTTGATGGAGTGGAAGAGAACAATTATACACTATACCGCTCAACGGCCGATTTATATTCGGAAACCGGTCTTACATTTGAGGAAAGCATACAGACGAAATATGAGAAAAACCACTTAAAAGAGGGGAAAACCATTAAATTAATCTCCTTTTCAATTAATTAATTTATTGGATTGAATCCTCTTTCCGCACGTTTTAAAAAATTAATATAGAAAGATTTAATTGGCGTTTGTTAGTTAATAACAAGTGCTATATTTTTGACTGTTCTTTAATAACATTAGAGGAAAGAAATGAAAAAAGTTACATCAAAAATTATGGTTCTGCTGCTCTTTATATCCTTCTCCATTTCGGCTCAGAGCATACAATGGCAGAATCTCGATACGGTAAAAGCGCAGCGTTTCGATACCGGTAAAATGTGGACGTTCGATTATCCCCCTACCCAGTACTGGAAGGAAGCATACGGATTTGAACCTTCGCAGGAATGGCTCGATAAAGCAAGATTATCAGCAGTCCGCTTCGCAAGCTGGTGCAGTTCTTCATTCGTTTCGGAAGACGGGCTTGTAATGACCAACCACCACTGCGTGGATTTTATTCTTAACAATTTCCAGAAACCGGGGGAAGATATTGCCAAAAACGGTTTCTATGCACCTACTCTTGCAGATGAAAGAAAAGTGCCCGGATTATTTGTAGATCAGCTCATCAAAATTATTGATGTTACCAAACCTGTAGTTGATGCCGTTAACGCAGCCAACACGGTTGACGAAAAACTTCAGGCTAAAAATGAAAAAACTAAAGAGCTTGTAGAAAAGGCAAAAGCGGATAACCCCGGAATGAAATGCCAGTTCGTTCAATTCTACAACGGAGGCAAATATTCAATTTATGTTTACAAGACCTACAACGACGTACGCGCGGTTTATATTAACGAAAGAGACATGGGCCTGTACGGCGGCGACCCGGATAACTTTACTTATCCGCGTTACGATGCCGATTTCGCCTTTGTGCGTGTTTACGATGAATCAGGCAAACCGTTAAAGACAAAGAACTTCTTCAAAATGTCAGAAACCGGTCCTCAGTCGGGCGAGCCTTTATTTGTAATCGGCAACCCGGGTTCTACATTCCGTCTTAAAACAGTGGCACAGCTTGAGTATTTCAGGGATATATCGTACGCCATTCAGGTAGCCGCATTAAAGGGACAGCTTAAGATATTATTTGATATGGCCAAAATGTATCCTGAAAAGGCCGATTTATACAATAACCAGGCATTCTTTACGGGCAACAGCGCAAAATCGCTCGGCGGCGCTCTTGACGGATTAAGAGATCCCGAATTTATGGCACGCAAAAAAGATTTCGAAAAGAAATTTAAAGAAGCTGTTTATGCCAAACCTGAATTGAAAGAAAAATACGGACACCTTTGGGATGCTATTGCAGGCACAAGAAATGAAATGAGAAAATTCGCACTCCCGATGGCCGCATACGGATTAAACATAAGCCGTTATTTCGGTATGGGTAAGGAATTATATAACCTTGCAAAGAAAGGCAAAATGCCCGAAGGGGAAGAGTTCGACAAGCAGATGAAAAAAATATTCCCAGATGATTTTGACAAAGTTCTGCAGAATGAATTGTTAAGGCTTCACGTAGACCTTATTGTAATGACCCTTGGAAATGAAAACGCGCTTGTAGAACAGATTTTCGGCGGCAAGACAGGCGCCGAAGCGGTTAAATACCTTCTCGCAAAATCGCAGATTACAACGAAGGAAGGTTTAATTAACCTTGCAAAGAAAGGCTCCGAAGCCGTTCTTAATTCGGATGACCCTTTTATAATGTTTGCAAAAGAAACATCGGATAAACTTGCCGATATGATGCTTAAAGCGGCTGAAATAAATAAAACCGAAAAATCGCTTGAAGAAGAATTAGGACAGGCTCTCTTTGCTGTTTACGGAACCAGCATTCCGCCGGATGCTACATTCACATTAAGAATAAGCGATGGTGAAATGAAGAGCTACGGATATAACGGTACAATAGCCCCCGAATTTACCACATTCTACGGGTTATACAACAGATACTACGGCCACAAGAAACAGTATCCATGGGCGCTCCCCGAAAGATGGGCTCATCCATCCAAAGAACTCGATATGTCGGTTCCTTATAATTTCGTTTCAACAAACGATATTATAGGCGGCAACTCGGGCAGCCCGATTGTTAACAAGAACCTTGAAGTTGTAGGGGCGGTATTCGACGGAAACATGGAAAGCCTTCCGGGCAATTTCATTTTCGATACCAAAGCCAACAGAACGGTTTCTGTTGCAAGCACCGGTATTTTCCAGATTCTTTACAATATTACCCACGCAAACAGAATTGCGGATGAATTAAAAGCAGGTAAAATTGTAAATTAAACAAGTTTACATAATTTGAGTTTAAAATGCCGGCTTTAAACGCCGGCATTTTTTTTGTGTCTAATATCAGGAACAGTTTTGTTTAAAACCAAAACTATCTTAATTTTATAGCAAATATACAATCAAATTAGGGTGGACTATGAGGATCAGATTATTTACTGCTTATCTATTATTATTATTTGTTTTCATTTCGCTGCCTCTTAAGGCGCAGGCAAGTTTTAACCCCGATACTGTTAAAGCTCAAAAATTCGATACCGGTACTATGTGGACTTTTGAGTATCCTCCGTTCGAGTATTTAAAAGAGGTTTACAATTTTACTCCAACTCAGGAATGGTTCGATAATGTACGTCTTTCCGCTTTAAGAATTCCCGGCTGTTCGGCTTCATTCGTAAGTGAAGACGGGCTTCTTATGACCAACAATCACTGCGCTCGCGGTATCCGCAGGCAGATGCAGAGGGAAGGGGAAGACCTTGCAAATACTGGGTTCTATGCGGCTACTCTTGCCGATGAAAGGAAAATACCCAACTTTTCTGCCGAACAGCTCGTTTATCTGAAGGATGTTACTAAAGAAGTTCTTCCGGCCCTTAAAGAAGGTAAAACCGAAAAAGAAAAAGTTGAAAAAAGAAACGCTAAAATTGCCGAACTTAGGGAAAAATACGCCAAGGAACTTAACCTTAAAATTGACATCGTTTCATACTACAACGGCGCGGTTTATTACCTGCAGGGTTTTAAAGTTTATACCGACGTTCGCTATGTATTCCAGCCGGAAGAGAATATCGCTTATTTCGGCGGCGACCCAGATAACTTTACTTACCCGAGATATAACCTCGACTGCACATTCCTGCGTGTTTACGAAAACGATAAACCTGTTAAGACACAGCATTATTTCAAATGGAGCCCCAACGGCGCGGCCCCTGGTGAACTGGTATTTACAGTAGGCAACCCCGGTTCTACAAACAGGCTTAGAACAGTTGCTCAGCTTGAATATATGAGGGATGTTCAGTACCGCAATTCCACATTCCAGATGGATAATCTTTATAAGAAGCTTGATGAACTGAAAACCGTCAATCCTTCAAAAGCGCAGGATTATGAAGCACAGCGCCTCGCTTTCAGCAACAGCCAGAAAAATAACAGGGGATATTATGACGCCCTTCTGAATCCCTATGTTATGGCTCGCAAAAAAGCTTTCGAAAAGAAAATTCAGGAATTTGTTATGAAAGATCCTGAATTGAAAAAGGAATACGGACATGTTTGGAAAACCATTGCAGCCGCAAGAAAAGAACTTACTGGAATTGATACAAAGCTTGCCGCTTATAGACCCGCCGGACAGGCAATCAGCCGCTATCTTACAATAGCATCGACCCTTGTAAACCAGGCTGAAACCGCTCTTATGCCTGCCGCCAAGAGGGAGGCTCTTCAAAAGGAACTACAGGGAAGAGGTCAGCGCCCCGGCGGTATGATGGGTGCAAGAAGACAGATGCCTTTATACCCCGATAATTTCGACCCGGTATTGGAAGAGGCAAAACTCGAAATCAGCATCGATTATATTATTCTTAACCTCGGCAAGAACGATCCGGTTGTTAAGAAATTCTTCCAGGGCAAGTCATCAAAAGAAATTGCAAAAAACTTAATTGCAAAATCTTTATTCAAGAGCAAAGAAGCCGTTGAAGAAATTGCCAAGAAAGATCCGAAAGAAATTCTTAAGCTTAACGATCCGTTTATTAAATATTTTGCCGATGTTTACGCAAAAATTGAAGGGCTTGAAAAAAGGAAACAGGAAGCTACCGATACCGAATCGGTTGCATTCAACCTTCTTGGCCAGATTATGTATAAAATGTACGGCACTTCAATTCCGCCCGATGCAAACAGAACCCTCAGAATTTCGGACGGCGTTCTTAAAGGGTACGATTATAACGGTACAACAGCCCCTGTTAAAACTACTTTCTACGGAATGTACGACAGATATTTCGGGTTCTACGAAAAATATCCGTTCAACCTTCCCGAAAGATGGAAAACTCCCCCTGCAGGTTTCGATTTAAGCACCCCGTTCGATTTTGTTTCCACAAACGATATTATCGGCGGAAACTCGGGCAGCCCGATTATTAATAAGAACGCGCAGGTTATTGGCCTGGCTTTCGACGGCAACATCGAAATGCTCGAAGGCAATTTCCTCTACCGCCAGCAGGCAAACAGAACAGTAGGCGTTGACAGCAAGGCTATGTACGAAGCAATTAAGAAAGTGTATAAAGCCGACCGTCTTGCCGATGAACTTGAAACCGGCAAAATGGTTAAATAATTAATATCAGCTTATTTAAATAAAGGCAGAGGGTGTTTACCCCTGCCTTTTGTTATTTTAATAATGTAACTAACAATAAAAGGAACGATTTATGAAAAAAGGTATTCTATTAATTCTGTTATTTTCTGTTTCGTTTATTTATGCTCAGGGGTCGTTCAATGCCGATACCGTAAAGGCCCAGAAGTTCGATACCGGTACGATGTGGACATTTGAATATCCTCCGTTTGAGTATTTGAAGCAGGTTTACGATTTTAACCCGTCGCAGAAATGGTTCGATGACGTGCGTCTTTCGGCGCTCCGCATACCGGGCTGTTCGGCTTCATTCGTAAGCGAAGACGGTTTGGTTATGACAAACAACCATTGCGCAAGAGGGCTCCGCCGCCTCGTTCAGAAAGAGGGAGAAGACCTTGAAAAAACAGGCTTCTTCGCCCCTACCCTGGCAGACGAAAGAAAAATTCCTAATTTCACGGCCGAACAGCTGGTTTATCTTAAAGATGTTACAAGCGATGTTCTCGCGGCTATGAAAGAAGGAAAAACCGAAAAAGATAAAATTGAAAAACGCACCGCAAAGATTGCCGAACTCCGCGATAAATACGGAAAGGAACTGGGACTTAAAATAGATATCGTTTCCTACTACAACGGCGGCGTTTATTACATGCAGGGTTTTAAAGTTTATACCGATGTGCGTTATGTATTCCAGCCTGAAGAGCAGACAGCTTCTTTCGGCGGCGATCCGGATAACTTTACTTATCCGCGTTACGGATTGGACTGCGCTTTTCTGCGTGTTTACGAAAACGACAAACCGGTTAAAACCGAACACTACTTTAAATGGAGCCCCAACGGAGCAGCCCCCGGCGAACTCGTTTTTACCGTTGGCAACCCCGGTACTACAAACAGGCTTAGAACTGTTGCACAGCTTGAATATATGAGGGATGTACAGTACAGAAACAATAATTTCCTTATGGATAATTTGTACAAGGCGCTTGACAGGCTTAAAGTTGTTAACCCCGCAAAGGCCGATGAATATGAAAGAACAAAACTCGGATTCAGCAACAGCTGGAAAAGCGTTACTTATACCTATAAAGCTTTGAACGATCCTTATCTTATGGCGCGCAAAAAAGCTTTCGAGAAAAAACTCCAGAACATTGTTATGAAAGACGCTTCGCTGAAGAAAGAATTCGGACATGTTTGGAAAACAATCGAAATGACCAGAAAAGAATTAAAAGGCATCGATACTAAACTTGCCGGTTACGTGCCTAACAGACAGTACTCGTCGGCATATCAGAATATGGCAAACCAGCTTGTAAGCCAGGCCCGTTTAGCCAAAATGACTCCTGCCGAAAGAGAAGCCATGCAGGCTGAAATGCGCAATCGTTTCGGCGGACAGAGACCGGGGGGACAGAGAGGCGGACAGGGAGCTCAGAGATCGGTGTTCCCGGCTAATTTCGATCCATTGCTCGAAAAGGCAAAACTCGAAATTTCCATTGATTACATTATTATGAACCTCGGAAAGAACGACCCGATGGTTAAAAAAATGTTCAACGGCAAAAACGGCAAAGAAATTGCAGACGAGCTGATTGCAAAATCTCTTTTGAAGAGCAAGGAAGGAGTTGAAGAAATTGAGAAAAAAACTCCCGATGAAATTCTTAAACTCAACGATCCTTTCATCCAGTTCTACGCAAAAGTATACGATAAAGTAAGGGATCTCCAGAAAAAACAGAGAGAAGTTACCGATACCGAAAATGTTGCATTCAGCTTATTGGGACAGATTATGTACAAAATCTACGGAACCTCTATTCCGCCTGATGCAAACAGGACTTTAAGAATAAGCGACGGTATTTTGAAGAGCTACGATTACAACGGAACTGTTGCTCCGATTAAAACCACATTCTACGGCTTGTACGATAGATACTACGGCAACGAAGGGAAATATCCTTTCAACCTGGCGCCAAGATGGGAGAAAGTACCCGAAGGTTTCGATCTCAGCACTCCGTTCGACTTTATTTCTACCAACGATATTATCGGCGGCAACTCCGGTTCGCCGGTTATAAATAAAAATGCCGAAGTTATAGGCCTTGCATTCGACGGAAACGTTGAAAGCATGGAAGGCAATTTTATTTACCGCAGCGACGGAAACAGAACCGTTTCTGTCGATTCCAAAGGCATTTATGAATCCATTAAGAAGGTTTATAAAGCCGACCGCCTTGCCGACGAATTGAAAAACGGCAAAATGAGCAATTAAAGAATAATTTAAATTATTTATTCTTAAAGGCTGTAAGATTTTTCTTGCAGCCTTTTTTATTTTTGCAGTGTATCATTACTTTAAGGAAGTTATTATGAAAAAGAAACTCTTGCTTGTTTTTATCTTTGCCGCTTCTTTTATCAGCGCGCAAAGCATTTACGAACCGGTCGATTTATCGAAAGTGAAATTCAACATTTCCGATTTAGGAAAGATGTGGACTTTCGACAGCGTTCCGGTTGACCGGTTCGAACAGCTTTACGGTTTCAGGCCTACCCAGCAATGGCTTGATGACGTTAGGATGTCGGCCCTGCAGTTTACCGACGGATGTTCCGCCGCATTTATTTCGGCAGACGGACTTATTATGACAAACCACCATTGCGGCAGGGGGGAACTTCTCCCGATTTCCCCCAAAGGGGAAGATTACCTGCGGGACGGCTACTTTGCAAAAACACTTGCAGATGAAATTCCTTTGAAGGATCTTTTTGTTGACCAGCTTGTGCTTATTGATAACGTTACCGGCGAAATTGTTTCCGCTATGGATAAGGGGAAAGATGACAATGAAAAAATTAAGATTAGGGATGAAAAAATTAAGGAGATCCAGAAGCGCTATTCCGATAAAACCGGGCTCCTGTGCCGCGTAGTGCGCCTTTATAACGGAGGCAAATATTCTTTATACGGATACAAAAGATATAAGGATATACGCCTTGTATTCGCCCCCGATTTCCAGATAGCTTCTACAGGATGGGACTGGGATAATTTCACCTATCCCCGTTTCGAGCTCGATTTTATGTTCTTCCGCGCTTACGAAAACGGCAAGCCGGTTAAAACCGACCATTATTTTAAATGGAGCAAAGAGGGCGCCAAAGAAGGGGAACCCATTTTTGTTGTAGGCAGGCCGGGCAGCACACAGCGCCTCTTATCTGTTGCACAGCTCGAGTTCCTAAGGGACAAAACCTATAAGAACACGCTTCTAATGCTGAATGAAATTTATAAAGTTTATTTTGAATTGTTCCAGACCCATCCCGAAAGGCACTCGGAACTTCTTAATATGGTTATGGGGGTGGGTAACGGAAGAAAGTCGTATGCGGGACGCTATATGGCCCTGCGCGACGAATATATTATGACAAAGAAAAGGGATTTTGAAAAAGAACTAATTAAACAGGTTAATGCCAATCCCGAATTGAAAGAAAAGTACGCCCATATTTGGGATGCAATTAAAAGCAATGTAACCGAACTGCGAAAATATATCGATGAAAGCACTGCTTTCGGAATAAATCCGCAGTTTATGCCTGTTTACATGCAGGCGGCTTCGGGCGCCCTTAAAATGGCCGCCGATCTTAAATCCGAAGGAAAGCAGAACACAGACGAAAAGACTATTGAAGAATTAGCCGCAAAAATTTACAACGATAAATACGACGCCGAATTTCAGAAAAAACTTACACGCGCGTTTGCTAATATTTTAACCGGCGTTCTGGGGGATGATAATGCCTTTGTAAAACAGCTTCTTAACGGAAAGCAGGGGGAAGAAGCCGCCGATTATCTGCTTAGCGTTTCTAAGCTTGCTTCTAAAGAGGCTTTTATTAATTTTCTTAAACAGCCGGCAGACGAAATTCTTAACAGCTCCGATCCTTTTATCCTTTACGCCAAAACCGCCCAGGCAAAAATGAAGGAGCTTAGACCCAGAGTTACCGAAATAAACAATACCATGCAGGTGCTCAACCAGTCCCTTGGCGAAGTTGGCTATAAGATTTACGGCGATAAAATTCCCCCCGATGCAACTGCCACACTGCGCATTTCAGACGGCCAGATTGCAGGCTACGAATACAACGGAACTTTAGCGCCGGGCAAAACCACTTTCTACGGATTGTACGACAGGTGGAATTCTTTCGGAAAGAAAGATTATCCTTACGGTCTGCATCCACGCTGGCAGAAAATACCCGAAGGGTTCGACCTTGCTACACCGGTTGGCGTTGCAACTAATAACGATATTGTGGGGGGTAATTCGGGAAGCTCTGCAATAAATAAGAATAAGGAAGTTATAGGCGTTGCGCACGACGGTAACCTTGAAAGCCTTGCAGGGGATTTCATATTCCTACCCGAGGTTAACAGGACCGTTTTAAGCGACAGCCAGGGTATGATTGAGGCATTGAAATATATTTATAAAGCAGATAGGATTGTAAAAGAATTACGCGCAGGTAAAATAGAGGACTAAAATGTTAATGCGGGCCGGAATGTTTCCGGTCCGCTTGTTTTATTCTTTATTCTTCCCCCTTTCCAAAATTGAACTTTTTTCCCTTTCCGGGGGATTAATAATGGAAAAAAGGATTAGTTAAATGGGTGAAGTTAAATCCCCCTGCAAAAGGAAGTGTAATTACGATTATAAGACCAAAATGTGCCCCGAGTGTTACAGGATGATTGACGAAATTATGGCCTGGCCTCATTTAAACGACGAGGAAAGGTTGTTTGTTTTAAAAAAGGCCGAAAAAAGAAAAGCGGAAAAAGGAAAATAGATATAATGGAAGGAAAAAGGTTCGTTCAGGTTTATACCGGCAACGGAAAAGGGAAAACGACTGCGGCAATAGGGCAGGCCGTTAGGGCCGCGGGGGCCGGACTTAAAACCTACATTATTCAGTTTATGAAAGAATACCCCTACAGCGAAATTAAACCGCTGGCTCTGCTTAACGAATTTATTACCCTTGAGCAGTGGGGCGGTGATGACTTTGTTCTTAAAAGGGAGATGCCTTCTGAAAAGGAGATTGCTAAAGCAAAAGAGGGATTGGAAAGGGCGCGCCTTAAAATGCTTTCGGGGGAATATGATATTATTATTCTTGATGAAGTGTTGGTTTCAATTTACTTTAAGCTCTTTACCGCCGAAGAAATTCTTGGTTTTATTCATGCGCGTCCCTTTAATGTAGAGCTTATTCTAACCGGACGCTATTGCCCAAAGGAAATATCCGATGCCGCTGACCTGGTAACGGAAATGAATGAAATTAAACATTATTACACGCTTGGGGTAACTTCGCGCAAAGGGTTTGAATCTTAATAGAAATAATTAATTTCTGACTCTTCTGTTCCAGGCTAAATCAACAATCATTTTAAGGGCTTTACGGTATGTATAGCCTCCTGCGTGTGCCGAGCGCATAAAGCCCGCCCCCTCGGTCAAATCGGGATTCGGGTTTACCTCAAGAACGTAAAGTTTATTATCCTTCGAAAGCCTCATATCAACGCGCGCGTAATCGCGGCATCCTACGGTTTTAAAACAGGTTAAGGCAGTCTTCTGCGCTTCGAGGGTGATTTTCTTTGGCAGTTTTGCCGGGCATATGGGTATTGTTTTATGGTATGCCTCGTGATACGGATCCCATTTTGCCTGGTAACTAACAATATTGTGAAGGTGTTTAGGCATCCGGGTAAAATCAATTTCGCTTATTGGCAGGGCAATTGGTTTTTTATCCCCCATAATGGCCACATTAAGCTCGCGCCCGTCTATAAATTCTTCAAGAAGAACAGGCTGTTTATATTGTTCAAAAACGTAATCTATTCTGTTTCTCAGTTTTTCCTGGTTATAAACAATCGAGTCGTTCTCAATTCCAACGCTGGCGTCTTCGAATGCCGGCTTTACTATAAGAGGGTAGTTAAGCCCGTGCCTGTATATTTTTTCTTTTTTTTCTATAAAACGGAAATCGGGAGTCCGGATGCCCGCTTTTTTCAATATTCTTTTAGTAAGGGTTTTGTTCTGGCAGGTGCCCAGAGCCAGAGGCGAAGCTCCGGTAAAAGGCACTTTAAGCAATTCCAGAATGCCCGCAAATGAGAGCTCCAGTTTGGGGTTATCCTTATATAGTTCAACCAGATTAAAAATCACATTCGGCTTGTTGGTAAGGTAATCATCCATAAAAAGGTTGATATCATCCTTAATATTAAGAAGATAAGCCTCGTAACCGGATTTATTAAGGGCGTTTACAATATCCCTGAAATCATCCAGGGGGTCTAATTTAGAGATTGCAAAATAGGGTTCAAAACCGAGATCCGAGTCCTTTTGCGACTGGCTTTGAGCCGGCATTTCAAGAGTGCTGTCGTTAAATAATACGGCTACTTTCATCAGATTCCAAAAAATATATTCAAAAACTTAAGAAAATTGTTTGGGTTTTCAAAAGATTTATTATTTTTGAACGCAAAATCCAACGAAAGTAATATGAGTTTTTATCCACAGCCGAATAAATATCAATGCGGTCCGTTCGCATTAAAATATGCATTCGCAATGCTCGGCGTTTTTGTAGACGAAAAAAAAATTGGCACCATTGCCGGAAGCACCTGGTGGGCCGGAACGGATGAAATAGGGCTTGCACGCGCCGCAAGAAGATTCGACTGCCGGATGAAGCATTTCAATTCTTCCAAACCGGTAGAGGCAATAAAGCTGCTCAATCAGGAAATGAAGAAAGGGGTTCCCTGCATTCTAAGCGTTAAAAACTGGGGGCACTGGCTTACGGTTGTTAACCATTCGCGCGGAAAGTATGTTGTTATTGACAGCGAACAGGATAAAGTTATTTCAATTCAAACCCCAGCTCAGCTCCTTAAACTGTGGAAATACTCCGATACCAAAAAAGATATTGTAAGCTACGACGGATATGCCCTCTATCCTAAATTCAAGATTTACACAAGGGCCCGTTTCGGGCTTAAGGAAGCTAAGGTTGTTATGTACGATAAGAATGAAGACCTTGCAACAAACTGGGACCAGTATGTAAACGACCTTACAACCGCGTGCAAACCGAGGACCGTGCTTACAACCAATTATATCACCTTCTCGGAATTTCTGCGGAGGAACGAAAAGAACCTTATTAAAAGAGTTGCCAACTGGCACGGCGTGCCCACTTATGCCGAGCTGAAGAAAATACTTAACAATCTTAAATTCGTTGCCGATGTATACGACCTTATAATCCATCCCGAAGACGAGAAAAAGGCTCTAATAGATGTAGCCTCGATACTGATGATGTATTCCTGCGGCAAATACGGAATGGATACTTTATACCAGTAAAAGGAAAAAAGAAAAATGGAATTAATAAGACACCCTAAAATATTAAAGAGGGAAACGTCCGCGCTTCTCGTAGTCGACCTTCAGGAAAAAATAATGCCCGCCATAATGAATTCCGGTAGGGTGATTGAAAACGCGCTGAAACTTATACGCGGATTTAAGGTAATGGCTCTGCCCGTAATTTATACCGAACAATACCCCAAAGGGCTTGGCCCAACCGCTCAGGTTCTTAAAGAAGAGCTTACCGGGGATGCGGTTCAGAAGATGAGCTTCAGCTGTTTCGGCGCGGGGGAATTATTTAAAGAACTGATAAAGACCGGAATAACACAGGTTGTTCTGTGCGGTGTCGAATCGCACGTATGCGTTCAGCAGAGCGCTATGGATTTATCGGCCAACGGATTTGAGGTTTATCTTGCCGCCGATGCGGCCTCTTCCAGAAGGGAGCTCGATTATTCCACGGCAATGGATAGGATGAGAATGAACGGAATTCAGGTTACCACCACCGAATCGATTCTCTTTGAACTGCTTAATGTATGCGGCACCGATGAATTTAAGGCAATATCAAAACTGGTAAAATAATTTTATTCGCCGCTATATTTTTTAGGGAATTCATAAAGGAATAGTTTACCCGAAGCCGGCTTTATATCGCTCCAGCTCGCGGCATCAAATTCAACCCCGCATACTGCGCATGTAGGCATATCAACCCCCTGTGAGCCTGTTATATAACTTGTAAAACCGCTTATGCCCGGGTTATGCGCCACAAGAAAACAGCACTCCGCTTTATCATCTATCAGGTTTACTTCGCGCAGTATCTCATGCGCCCCGGCAAGATAAAGGGATGATTCAGAAAGAATTTCTTCGGGGGGATATCCGAATACCGGTGCCATTAATTGCGCGGTAGTGCGGGCGCGCACGGCGTCGCTGGTTAGTATCAAATCAGGTTTTATCCCTTTGCTTTTAAGCAGGTTTGCCATAAAGGGGGCGTCTTTTATGCCCCTGTGGTTTAAGGCTCTTTCATGGTCGGTTTTGCCCGCCTCTTTCCACCCCGATTTGGCATGCCTTATTAAATAGAGCTTCTTCATCTTTTTCCCATTTTAATTAGAAATATAATAATGTTGCCCTAAATTTCATTAAGCCGCGGGGCATTTTTACATATAAGCCGGTTGTTTTTTCTTTTCATTTGGGTAATTTTGTGAAAAAGTAAATAAAGGAAATTAAATTGGAAAAGGTAAACAACAAGGAAATTATTATATATGCGGTACTGGCGGCTGTTTTGTTCAATTCGGTTCTGTGCAGTGTAATCCAGTTTTTGGCCGCGCTGGCTTTGGGGGGCAGTAATTTTGCATTCGCGGCGCGCGGAATTAAACTCTATTGGGTTTTTACTCTTAACTCGGCAGTGCCGCTCCAAATTATAGTATATCTTATTCCCTACCTTCTTGCAATGGTGGCAATTGGGGGTTCGCTTAAGGCGCTTACAAAAATAGCACCGGGGCGCACCCGTTTTTTCACAATTGCTTTTGCAGTGCTTCTCGCTGGGTTCGCTCTGTTCGATGTCTTTTACTCCGCTTTTTCGGTTCTTCTTAAATTCAATCCGCATAACGATTGGGTAAGGATTGCCGAACTGCTGAATCTTTCAGGCACGGCGGGCATTATTTTTATCTTTTTTGTAATAATATTTACCGCGGGTTACTTAAATTTAATGTTGAAAAAAATACTCAAATACATAAATATATAGCGAGGCATGATGGAATCGTTAAAGAATAAAACAGTGTTTATTACAGGCGCAAGCGCCGGTATTGGCAAAGCGTGTGCCTATGCGTTTGCCGAGCAGGGGGCAAATGTGGTTATTTCGGCTAGAAGAGTTGAAAAGGTGAGCGAGATTGCGGCTGATTTATCTAAAAAATTCGGTGTTAAGGCTTATGCTTTCCAGCTCGATGTTAGAAAAAGGGCCGATGTTGAAACTGCAGTTAAAAATCTTCCCGCCGATTTTAAGAATATAGATATCCTTGTTAATAATGCCGGTTTAGGCAGGGGATTGAACAAGTTCTTTGAAGACAACCCCGACGGCTGGGAAGAAATGATTGATACCAATATTAAAGGGCTTTTGTATGTTACCTATGCAGTAATTCAGCAGATGGTTGAACGCGAGAACGGGCATATTATAAATATTAGTTCAATTGCAGGGCTCGAAGCATATCCGAAAGGTTCTGTTTACTGCGCTTCCAAGGCCGCTGTGGAATCGATTACAAAATCGATTAAGATGGATGTGGTGGATAAGAATATCAGGGTAAGCAATATTGAACCGGGTATGGTTGAAACCGATTTCAGCAGGGTGCGTTTTTACGGCGACGAAGAGAAGGCCAAAAATGTATATAAAGGCATAACCGCATTAACAGCCGGAGATATTGCCGATGCGGTAGTATTCATTGCTTCGCGCAAGGGGCATGTAAATATATCGCAGATGGTAATTTATCCCACGGCCCAGGCTTCGGCTACAATTTCGCACAGGGTTTAAAACTACGGGGGGCGCTTAAGCGCCCCCTTTTAATTTCCTATTTAATAAACATACTTATATCGCCCGAACCTTCCCTTATAATTTCAGGTTCATCTCCGCTTAAATCCACAATGCTCGAAGGCTCTCCGTTAAGCGCCCCCGCGGCAAGCATTAAATCCACCTGAAAATTAAATATTGCCCTTATTTCGAATGGGTCGTACAATAATTCCCCTTTACGGCTGGTAACGCTTGTGCTTACAATAGGGCGTCCCAGTTCTTTAACAAGCGTCAGGGCTATCGGGTTGTTCGGTATTCTTATGCCTACGGTATTTCTTTTGGTCCATAATTTCTTTGGCACTTCGCGCGCCGCGGGAAGCACAAATGTATAAGGCCCGGGGAGCAGTTTCTTCATTGCTTTGTATGCGTAATCCGATACCTTTGCGTATCTGGATATGTCTTTTAAGTCGCTGCAGATAAAGCTGAAGAGCTTTGTGCCCGCCTCGTGCTTAATTGTATATACTCTTTCGAGCGCCGCCTTGTTAAATATGTCGCATCCTATACCGTAAACCGTATCGGTCGGATATATGACAACCCCTCCGTCTTCGAGGGCTTCTACGGCTTTGTTAATAAACCGCAGCTGCGGCGTTACCGGATGTAGTTCATAATATTCCATAATAATTACCACTCATCCCTTGTCCCCTCTTAGAGAACCGGGATTATTCCTTTCATTGTTAGATGTGCAACAATCTTTTTCTATGTTCTGTATAAGATACGAGTTGATTATTAATTGTCAATATTGTTTTTTTATATATTTAGATAGTGCAACGTACATATTATTGAGATTCAGGATAAAATGAAGAAAGAAAGATTTGCCGCCATTACACGTCAGGTTGTAATATTAGGACTTATAAGCCTATTCACCGATTTCGCAAGTGAAATGCTCTACCCGGTTATGCCCCTCTTCCTCGCTTCGTACCTTGGGGCTTCTATGGCGCTTATAGGGGTGATTGAAGGTATTGCCGAAGTAACGGCAGGTGCCCTTAAGGGATATTTCGGAGCGCTTTCGGATAAATTGGGAAAACGTTCAATTTTTGTGATGATAGGATACGGCATATCGGGCATTGTAAAGCCCCTGCCCGGTATTTTCCCCCATATAAGCACTGTAATTGCCGCCAGGGTTACCGATAGGATCGGAAAGGGTGTTAGAACGGCTCCGCGGGACGCGCTCCTTGCATCCTATTCAAACAGCGAAAACTCGGGGGCCGTATTCGGTTTTCACCGCGCTATGGATACTTTAGGGGCGGTAATAGGGCCTCTTGCCGCATTGGTTCTTCTGCGCTTCTTCCCCGGGGATTATACGCTTATATTTATTCTCGCGGTTATCCCTTCGGTAATTGCAATATTTTTTGCATTCCGTGTTAAAGAGGTAAAAATTACGCGGGAAGTAAAAACAAAATATTCGGTAAAAGAATTCTGGCGCTCAGCCCCCGTTGATTACAAAATTCTTTTAACCCTATTTACAATCTTCTCACTTGCAAACAGCAGCGATGTGTTTTTAATTCTTAAATCGCGCGATATTGCAAAGACCGATACAACGGCTATTCTGGGATATGTTTTTTATAATATTATTTATGCCCTTTCATCTTACCCGGTAGGGGTGCTTGCTGACAGGCTTGGCAAAAGAAAGATATTCATTGTGGGACTTTATATTTTCTCTATCGTTTATCTGGGATTTGCCTTAAACGATTCGTTCTATTTTATGTGGCTTTTGTTTACACTTTACGGAGTTTACGCTTCATCCACCGAGGGGGTTACAAAAGCATGGATTTCGGACCTGGTAGAGAACAAATTCAGGGGAACGGCAATAGGGCTGTTTACAGGGCTTACCAGTTTCGCCGTTATGCTCGGTTCAGCCGCCGCGGGGGTTCTGTGGGATCAGTTCGGGCCGCAGGTGCCCTTCTTCATTTCATCCCTTTTAAGCGCAATTACAGCCACATTCCTATTGTTTTATGCAAAAACAGGGGGTAATAGGGCCTTTTCGGGATAACCGATATCAAAACTTTTTCGTATTTTTGAACTCAAATAAATTTTGGATTAGATGGAAAAGAATAAAACAGCGGTTGTGGCTTTAAGCGGAGGAATGGACAGCTGTGTTACGGCTGCAATTGCAAATCTCGATTACAATCTTGCTCTTGTACATATAAATTACGGACAAAGGACCCAGGCGCGTGAATTAAAGGCATTTAACGAGATTGCCGATTTTTATAATGTTGAAAAACGTCTTGTAATAGATTTTTCTCATTTTGCCAAAATAGGGGGGTCGTCTTTAACCGATTACTCTCTTACCGTTGGCAAAGCGGACCTTTCGAATAAGGAAATTCCAAATTCATATGTCCCTTTCAGGAACGCGAATATTTTATGCGCATCCGTTTCGTGGGCCGAAGTTATAAACGCACAGGCGGTTTTTATTGGCGCGGTTTACGAAGACGCAAGCGGATACCCCGACTGCCGTCCCCAGTTTTTTGATGCCTTTGAAAAAGTTATTGAGCTTGGCACTAAGCCCGAGACAGTAATTAAAATTGAAACGCCTATTATCAATATGTCGAAGGCGGAAATAGTTAAAAAGGGAATTGAACTCGGCGCTCCTCTTAATTTAACCTGGTCCTGTTACCAGAGCGAAGAAGAGGCATGCGGCGAATGCGACAGCTGCGCATACCGTCTGCGCGGGTTTGCATCTGCGGGAGTTGAAGACCCGATTCCCTATAAAGTAAGACCAAAATATATTTAAGGAATAAAATGTCAGATAAAACCAAAATTCTTGAAACATTTCCCAATCCGAATCCGGAAAGGGATTATATAATCATTCACACGGCTCCCGAATTTACCTCGACCTGCCCTAAGACAGGCCAGCCCGATTTTGCTACAATCAAACTGGAATACATTCCGGAACAGATCTGCGTCGAATTGAAGTCATATAAATTCTATCTCCAGTCATTCCGCAACGACGGAATCTATTTTGAAGCGGTTACCAACAGAATATTGAACGACCTTGTTGAAGTATGCAAGCCCCGCTGGATGAAAGTAACAGCCGATTTTAACGTCCGCGGCGGCATCTCTTCTATTATTATTGCCGAATATACCAGCGATACATTTAAAAAATAATTTTACGGAAAGTCCGGTTAAAGCCGGACTTTTTATTTGTATGAATCAGAAAGAAATAAAAGCACGGTTTTACAGGGATAGGGAAAGGATATTCAGCGATGAGGATCTGTTAAGGGATTCGTACAAATTCTGCGTTCAATACAGCCTTCTGGTTGAAGAATATATCCAGAAAATAGTAAAGCCGGGCAGGTTCGAATTTGCGCTTGTCTCGGTGGGCGGATTCTCACGCAGGGAACTCTCCCCCTATTCCGATATCGATATTATGTTCATTTCGGAATCGGTTGAAAGGGATAAAGAGGAAATTGAAAAAATTGTAAGGGAAATGTGGGACTGCGGAATTGAGGCTTCGCATACAGTAAGGGAAGAGGCTGATATTGAAAGGTTCCTTGCAGACGACCTCCACTCCTTTACCCAGTTTTTTGAAACCCGCTTCCTGCTCGGCAGCGAAGCCCTATACCTCAAATGGAACGGGCATCTGCTGGAATGCATTACCCCCGAAGTTAAGGAAAAACTTCTTCATGCATATTTTGAGGATGTTAAACAGAGGCATCAGCGTTACGGCGAATCGGCAAAGGTTCTTGAGCCTAACGTTAAATATACTGCCGGCGGCCTTAGGGATCTGCAGGTGGTTGAATGGATGTATTCCGTTAACAATAAAATTCTTCTTGTTGACCAGAAAGAAATTACACAGACCGAAAGTTTTCTCGATCATATTAAGCAAAGCGGGTTCCTGAACCCGAAAGCGGTTAGCAGGCTATCGGAAAGCTACCGCTACATACTTAATATCCGCAATCATCTTCATCTTATAAGCGGAACAAAGAACGACCGCCTCGAATTTTCATCGCAGGAGAAGCTTGCCCTTATATTCGGGCTTGGAACAGATCCGCTCCATATGCTGATGAAAAAGTATTTCGATCATTCCAACATTATTAAAAGATTTGAGAATACCGTAGTAAAGCGATTTACAAGAGAGCTTTCGGGGCCTATTTCCAATATGCTTGCCATTCAGCTGGATGACGATTTCTACATTAAAGGGGATATGATTTCGGTAAACGAAGCCGATTCGATTACTTTCTCAATGATTTTAAGGGCATTTTATTACCGGGGTTTTTACGATGCCCGGTTCGACGAAACCTTACGCTCGGTTATAATTGAGAAAATGGTGGGTATGGAAGACCTGCACGAAGCCGAACCGGAATCATCAGTTTTCTTCAGGGAAATTCTCAAGCTAGAAAAGAATGTTGGCAAAGTACTTATGTCCATGAACGAGCTTGGTGTTTTAAGCGCCTTCCTTCCCGAATTTAAGGAACTTGTAGGGTTCTTCCAGCCCGGTGTTTATCACTGCTATACGGCCGATGAGCATACGCTTATTGCACTTAACTCGCTTGAAAACCTTGACGAGAAAAACCTTACTCTCTATAAAATTTACCTTGGCATAAGGCATAAGGATCTTCTTTACCTGGGCATCCTGTTCCACGATATTGCAAAGCCTATCAGTATAGGGGGGCACGAGATTATAGGGGGCGAAATTGCCAGCACTATTATGGAAAGGCTAGGGTACGACCAGAAGGAAATTGCGCTCGTCCAGTTTCTTGTACGCCATCATCTTACAATGGAACAGATTGCATTCCGAAGGAATCTTTTCGATCCTTCGACGCTGAATAAATTTACCGCCCTCTTTGCCGATGCTGAAACACTCGACTATCTTTATCTAATTACATTTGCCGATCTCTCGGCTGTTTCGCCTCAGGTATGGACTCAGTGGAAAAGCGACCTCCTGTTTGACCTGTACCAGAAAACAAAGACTATGCTTTTGGCGCGGATTTCGGGGGAGGAATTGCTTGCCGTTTCGCACGAAGAGGTTATTGCCGATTCTGAATTCTTCTCGGAAGATTCGATTAAAAGCCATATAGAGTCTATCAACGACCTTTCCTACCTCCAGCATTATTCGCAGGAGGAGATTAACCAGCATATTGAGGAAATTGAAAAAGGGACGCGTGTTTCGGTCTTTTTTAAAAATGACGGGCATTTTACAGGCATTACAGTAATTACACGCGACTGCGAGTCGCTCCTTTCCCGTTTATGCGGCGCGCTTTCAATTAACGACCTAAATATTCACGACGCGCGCATATTTACGCGCAAGGATGGAATTGTAATAGACTTTTTCAACGTTACCGATTTCAGGAGCGGGCAGGAAGTTGAAGAACAGCGCTATGACGGGATTAAGGAGAACATTGAACGCGCAGTTACTAACGAACTTCAGATTGTTGCAGAGTTCAACAAGGTAAAATCGAAATGGTGGCGCATTGAAAACAAGTTCTTTAAGCGTAAGGGGAGAATAAAAATCTCTTTTGAGAAGCACGATAAGTACACCATTATAGACGTATATTCCCCCGACAGGCTGGGGCTTCTGTATCAGATTACCAAGAAGATGAACGAGCTGGGCCTTTCTATTTATTTTGCAAAGATTGCAACACAGGGGGATGACGTAGTTGACGCGTTTTATGTGCTGGACAGGAAAAAGAAAAAAGTATCCATAAACGAATACGAACTAATAACATTTGAATTAACGGAAACAATAAAAGAATTATTGTAGGAGAATAAATTGAATTTCATGAATCGTTCCAATCCTATCGGATTTTTCGATTCCGGTATTGGCGGTCTTACTGTTGTTAAAGAGGCTATGAGGCTTCTGCCCAACGAGAATATAGTATATTTCGGCGATACAGCCCGCGTTCCATACGGCTCTAAATCGAATTCGACCGTGATTGAATATACAATGCAGGCGGCACGCTTTCTGATGAAGAAAAATATTAAGATGCTTGTTGTTGCATGCAACACCGCTTCTTCCGTTGCGCTTGACGAACTGAGAAAGGAAATAAATGTACCGGTTATAGGAGTAATTGAACCGGGGGCTAAAATGGCTCTGGACGAAACCAAAAACGGCCGTATAGGCGTTATAGGCACATATGCCACAATAAATAATAAAGCTTATTCAAGCCAGCTTAAAAAACTTAACGGCAAGATTAAAGTATTCGAAAAAGCATGCCCTCTATTTGTACCGCTTGCTGAAGAGGGATGGCTGGACCATAAAGCCACACATCTTATTGCCAGGGAATATCTTGAGGAATTTAAAGAGCACGAAATTGACACTCTAATTCTGGGATGTACTCATTACCCTATACTTACCGAAACGATAAGCAAGGTGGTCGGCAAAAAGGTAAAGCTGATTAATTCGGGGCTCCCCGCTTCCTATATCCTTAAGAATTATCTCGAAGGAAGGGGAATCCGTTCCCAGTCGGTTCAGATAGGATACCACGAATTTTATGTAAGCGACGTTCCCGCAAAGTTTAAAAACATAGCGGAACGCTTTTTAGGAAGAAAAATTGATAACCTGAACAAGATTGACCTTGAGGATTTGATTAAGTAGAGTGGTAAAAGGATAAACGCCCCGGTTTGCTTAAAGCCGGAATCTGCTCCAATTAATTCTCAATTGAGCTGTTTTTAAGTTATATTTGAATTATAGTTAATTGTTGTTTTACAAATTATTAAAGAAGATTACATTGTTAAAGAAGATCACATCAAAAATAAAATCCCTTTTCGGAGGGGGAAAGAAGAAGACTCCGGCACCCCCGGCAGTTCAACCCGCGGTTAAAGAAACACATAGACAGCCAAGAAAAAACGTATCCCAGCATCACGATAAACCGGGGGGAACACATCCTCCGCGCGAACCGCGCAAGAAAGAAACTCCGCAGGAATATAGGGCCCGCAGGGAAAAAAGAGCCGCTCAGGCTCCAACCCAAAAACCAAGGCCTCCGAGGGTAGTGCCCACAGAACCATGGGATGAAAATGAATTTAAAGTACCGGTTACCGACGGTAAAACCC
>DAHYUM010000129.1 GCA_027398005.1 bacterium | reverse complement strand
ATTACGCAAAAATATTCATTGGTTCGGGCAGAGGGGGCAACGGGGCAGTTGCTTTCAGAAGAGAAAAATATGTATCTAAAGGAGGTCCTTCAGGGGGCAACGGAGGCAACGGGGGTAATGTAATATTTATTGCCGACCGGAATTTAAACACCCTTCTCGATTTCCAGTACAAAAGGAAATATGTGGCCGAAGACGGCGAACCGGGGGGTACTTCACTTAAAGATGGAAGATCGGGGAAAGATATAATTGTTAAAGTGCCTGTAGGAACACTTATAAAGGATTTTGAAACAGAGGAAGTATTATTCGACCTTGATGAGGATGGTAAGAAGATAATTGCCGCCAAAGGGGGCAAGGGGGGTAAAGGCAACAGCAACTTTGCAACGCCTACAAAACAGGCGCCCCGTTATGCCGAACCGGGCAAACCGGCAGTTGAAAGATATGTAACGCTAGAATTGAAACTGATAGCCGATGTAGGGCTGGTAGGATTTCCGAATGCGGGAAAATCTACACTCATTTCCTCTATTTCGGCGGCGCGCCCTAAAATTGCCGATTATCCATTCACTACGCTCGAACCGAACCTTGGAATTGTAAAATATAAGAATTACAAGAGCTTTACCGTGGCCGATATACCGGGTATTATTGAAGGGGCCCACGAAGGGAAAGGGCTCGGGCTCAAATTCCTTAGGCATATCGAACGAACGAAAATACTCCTTATTATGATTGATATTTCGAGCGAAGATTTCGGCGCCGATTATAAAATAATAATGAACGAGCTGAAGAGTTATTCGAAGACTTTGAGCGGGAAGAAAAAAGTTGTTGCACTTACCAAAGCCGACCTTCTGCCCGAAGAGGAATTAAAAGATAAAAAGTATAAAAAGATTAAAGGCTACCCGGGGAAAGTCCATATTATTTCATCCGCTTCTAATTACGGAATAGAAAAACTTCTTGATGTTTTATGGGAAGAACTTACTGCAGAGAATGAGGAATAATTAATTAAACAACGATTTTGGAAGGAGCCAGCAATGAAAACGATTAAGACATTATTGCTTTCGGTAATAGTTTTTACCTTAACGGCCTGTTCGGCAGGAATATCGTTATATTCCCCGCAGGAGCAGGTGCAGATAGGCAAACAGCTCGATCAGGAAATAAGGGCCAATCCGAAGGAATACCCTATAGATAAGAGAGATGCGCAGGTAAGGGATTATATTGACAAGAATATTTTCCGTCCTATACTTGCCTCGCCGGCAATAAAATACAGGAATGTATTTCCATACCAGCTCGAAATAATCCATAACGATTCTGTAATTAATGCATTTGCCACCCCCGGGGGGTATGTATATGTTTATACGGGACTTCTTAAATATATCGATTCGGAAGCGGCGCTTGCAGGGGTTCTTGCCCACGAAATAGGGCACGCCGAGAATGAGCACGCCTCAAAAAGAATGTTCGACGCAATGCTTCTTCAAACCGGCAGTTCCCTGCTTGTTAAGGATTCATCCCCCGAACTGCTAAAAATAGGGGTTGCCCTCGGTGCTCAGGGATGGATAATGAAAAACAGCCGTAAGGATGAAGACCAGTCGGACCAGGTATCGTTTGAATACCTCAAGTCGACAAAATTTTATCCGGGGGGTGTCAAATTCATGTTTGAGAAGATGCGTGATGACGGGTCGGTTGCCGCAGGGGGCGGGAGCGGAAATGCCCTGGTAAAAGCATTGAAGTTTTTCACCGATTCGCACCCGGACCCTATAAAGAGAATTGATGTTATAAACAGCAAAATTAAAGATTCGGGTATGCCCTTAAAAACCTATAAAAACAGCGATAAAGACATATTTAAGTCAGAATACGATAAAAATATTAAGAAAAAGCTACGTTAGGTATTTTTTAAAAATTATTACTTTTTCTTGCTGTTTGGGTATTCAGTAACTATATTTAAAATCCGTTTTTTAAAGGAATGGCGAGGTAGCTCAGTAGGTTAGAGCAGCGGAATCATAATCCGCGTGTCGGGGGTTCGACTCCCTCCCTCGCTACAAGATGTTAAAGGAGTTATATTATGTATAATTTATTTATGATTTTAGCAGTTCTTGTTTCGGTAGTTTTAATAATTACCGTTTTATTGCAGTCAAGCAAAGGGGGCGGTCTCGCCGGCTCTTTCGGCGGCACAGGCGCATTTGGAACAGTATTCGGTACACGCCGTACTGCAGATTTTTTAAGCAAAACAACCTGGTGGTTAGGCGGAATTCTTATTGCCCTTTCCCTTATTGTTAACTTGTTCTTCTTAAAATCCTCTACAAGCGCAGAAAGCGTAATACAGGATAGCAGAAGCTCGGTTCCGGCCACTTCAACTTTACCACAGGCACAGCCTCCTCAGCAGCAGCCAGCACAGCAGAACAATTCGAAATAAATTAAAGCCCCGTTCAACGGGGCTTTAAAATTTATTATAAATCTCTTCCAATAGTTTTCTCTCTATTCCCCGGTAATAGTCAATATCTCCCTTTTTATAGTTTATTATAACAGCCGCAATAATGTGTTTTCCCTTCCTGGTTGTAAAATAACCGCTAATTGAAGAAACTCCCATCATAAATCCCGATTTACCCCGCAGGTTATTCTTTAAAGGGGAATTGAAGAACTGTTCTTTTAATGTTCCGTCTATGCCGGCAATTGAAAGAGATGAATAAAAAGGAGTGAACAATTTGTTGTTTTTATATATGAAGCGCAGAAAACGGGCAAGGGCCTCGGTTGTAAGTCTGCAGCGTGGAGAAATACCGGCGCCATCCCCCGGAATAATATTATCGGCCGGAACGCCGATGCTTTCAAGTAAATTTTTCAATTCTTTGGTAAACGATAATCCATTTAAGCCATTGCCAAATTTAACCGATAATATTTGTTTTAAATTTATTGCGAGAAAATTATTGCTTAGCTTATTTGTCTCAATTATATATTCAGCCAGATTGACCGAAGAGGGAACAGAAATAATTCCTTTGGGAGTATTGCCCGCAGCTATTTTCCCCTCAACTGTTATACCCCTCTCTTCAAGTTTTTCTTTTAACAGAAGGGACGCGAACAGTTCTGGTTTCTTTATGAAAAAAAAGATTTTTTTGTAAGCTTTATTTGAGGGGATTATTATTTTATATCCTTCCCCGCTTTCAATTAATACCGGGGCAATATTGCCTGCCGACTTTTCAACTCTTAAATATTTAGATGCCGGATTTACTTCCGTTTTATTTCCGGTAAAAGTAATTTCAATAATATTCCTGTTTATTGATATGGGGCTTATACATGGAATATCGAGAGGCGATAGGGATGGGGTGTAATTTTTAAGAGGGGGAGTTTTATCGAAAAAGCTATTGTCGAAAATTATTCCGTCTGTAATTTTAATTATTCCTGAGCGTTTAATTTCTCCGGCAAGAAAATCGAGCTTATTCAAATCGAACAGAGCGTTGCCTTCCCCCTTAATATACAAAGGCGCATTAAGAGTACCGTTCTGTACTTTGTTTTTATCGTAGCATAAAGAAGTGCTTATATTGTAATCGGGACCCATTTTAACAAGCGCCGCTCCGGTAGAAAATATTTTAATGTTCGAGGCGGGTTTAAGCGGCATAGTGCCCCGTTCGCCGTAAATTAGTATGCCGCTGTCGGCATCTATGACGGTTGCCGAAACAGTGCTTCCGGAGGGGAGAATAGGCGGTAAAATGCGCTCGCCGTGCTGGGCCTGCAGCGGCGCGGCAAGGCAAAAGAGATAAAATATTATTTGTATTAACATGGCGATAATAATATATTGAATTCCTTAATTTATAAATATCTGATAAGTTAGGATATAGTTTAAAAGAAATTCTTTAGAGGTAAAAATGAAAAAAGACGTAAAACCGGTAAAAGCGTATAAGAATTTGGAGTTCCTGAATTCAAAAGAAGCGAGAACGGTAAGAATGCTGGCAGAGTACTACGAGCCCAAAACCCGATTTGAGAAAAACAAAATAGTCGATACAATCGTATTTTTCGGTTCGGCCAGAATATTAAGTAAAAGAGACGCACTCAAAAAGTTAAGTAACGTTAAGAAAAATAAGGGAAAGATAAAGAACTACGAAGCCGAATTAAAACGCGCTCAATCGCTTGTGGATATGTCCCGCTATTACGAAGAAGCAGTGGAGCTATCGCGCCGTCTTACCGAATGGTCAATGAAATTATCCCCTAAAGAAAAAAGATTTACCATCTGCAGCGGCGGAGGCCCGGGCATTATGGAAGCGGCAAATAAAGGAGCCGCCCTCGCAAAGGGAGATTCGATAGGATTGAATATAAGCATACCGTTCGAGCAGTTCGTCAATAAATATGTACGACCCGAACTGGCATTCGAGTTCCATTACTTTTTTATGCGCAAATTATGGTTTGTAGATCTTGCCAAGGCATTGATAGCTTTTCCGGGCGGGTTCGGCACACTTGACGAACTGATGGAGGTAATAACCCTTACACAGACACATAAGATTAAAAAAGAGATGAAAATTGTCATATACGATTCGAAATACTGGAAAGAGATAATGAATTTTGACAAGCTTGTAGAACACGGAATGATAAGCAAGGAAGACCTTAAATTATTCGATTTCTGCGATACTGTGGATGAAGCATTCGAAAAGATAACAACTCACTTTAAGAAGCACTTTCTTAAAAAATAAACGGGCTTAAGAGAGTTTAAAATGAAAAACCCGGCCTAAGCCGGGTTTTTTCGTGCTAGCGTTCTCTAGCGGAAACTTCGCGGGATGCGCGCCGTTGGGCTTTAATTCTGTCCATACGTTTTTCGATAGAAGGCTTGGTGTAAGCTGTTCTTTTCTTATATTCTTTTAAGATTCCGGAACGTTCGTATTTTTTCTTAAATCTCTTAAGAGCTCTATCGATGTTCTCGTTTTCCTGGAGTGTAATCCCTACCAAAGTTTTTCACCTTCTTTCTTTTTTTATATAAAATGGTCATTTAATTTATAAATATTTCTTAAAATTATCAATAATATCAATCCTCTTCGCGGGGGGGTATTACCAGAATGGGGCATCTGGCGTTTTGAATGACCTTGTCGGCAACGCTTCCCAGTACCGATCGTAAAAACCCGGTGCGGCTGTGTGTAGAGAGAATTATTAAATCGGCCTTAATTTCATTCGAAAACGCGATAATTTGCTCCGAATCGTCCCCTTTGCGTATTGCCCCCTTTACAAGGGCTGTGGTGTTGTCCTGCAGCTGTCCTAAAACGGAGTTAAACTCTTTTGATAATTTTTCTTCCAATTCCTCTTTTGAAATTGAGCTTTTCCCGTTAGAATTTTTAAGCATAACAAGGGGCGGGTTGTTATCGAGTACATAAAGGATATTGATTTCGGCGTCGTATTGTTCTGCCACATCTTTGGCGTAATCGAAAGCTGTGAGTGAAAAGCTGCTCAGATCGGTAGGAAGAATAATCTTAGATACTTTGTACATAATCTATTCGGCTGTTTTGTTTGAATTCTTTCCTTTCTTTGACGATGGTTCTTTCTTCTTCTTTTTTTCTACATAGCCTTTCCCTTCGGCATATTCATAAAGCTGGGCATAGAGCATTTTGCGTGCCCTATGAAGCCTTGAACGGACAGTTCCAACGGGGCAATCGACAAAATCGGCTATTTCTTCGTATGTGTAGCCTTCAATATCACTCAGAATAATAACAGTTCTAAAATCTTCGGGCAATTTGGTAATGGCATTTGAAATATTGTCATCCAGCAAGTTATTGAAAGCGTCTTCTTCATAATGCTGTGTTTTAACGTCGGTTGCTTTAATGTTTTCGTAAAAATTTTGAACGTCTTCATAATCGACTTTGTTAGGTTCCTTAACCTGCCTGCGGTATTCGTTAATGTACGAATTTTTTAGAATCCTGAATAACCAGGCTTTACTGTTAGTCCCTTTTTCAAATTTATCGAAGAAGCGGAATGCCTTTAAAAGGGTTTCCTGCACCAGGTCATCGGCGTCGTCGCTGTCCCCCGTAATCCTGAGAGCGTAATTGAAAAGGGCATCGGTATGGGGAAGAATTTCCTTCTCAAAATCGGCGTGATTAACCGGAATCCTTTCTTTTGCCTCTATTTCGCTTTCTTCTAATTCCACGTTTCTTATAGTCTTTTTGAATTATCTTATAAATTTAGTGAAATATTAAGCCATTAAGAATTAAATTTTCATCCGCTGCAGAAGCGGTAAAAAAACCATTTATTACACGGTAAACAACACCCGTTCCATTATGCAAATAAAGATTGGCAGGATTGCCGGTTTTAATTTCGGACTGTAAAGTATCCTTTCTCAATCTAATATTAAAAGGCATTTTAATGAATTCATCCATAATATTGCATTCTCTGCATAATAAAGTTGTAAACCCTTTCTTATTAAGAAGTTCCGGATTAAACTGAAAAGCTTCTTCAATTGTGTCCAATTCCACCGGGTATATCTTTTCCCCGTAAATGCTTAAACCGGAGCAGTCTATAATCTGATGCGCCGAATATGTTGAAAGATCTCCTATGGCTTCAATATTCCCCTTAAAATAAAATTCTCTTCTATCGGGTAATGGAACCGGGTAGCGGTTGATGCCGATATCTATTTTATATTTTACCCCGTTTCTCTCAATCTCTCCATTCTTAAGCATCAAATCGAAATAGCGGTTCTCGTTAACGGGAATTGAGTTATAGCCTTCCAAATCATATTCCTCATATTTATTTGATGCAGCAGAATGGAAAGAGGTTATTAAAGAATAAAAATTTAATTCCCTTATCTTTTCCTTTAACGGGTCGTCTATCATAAAGCCCGATTCAATTAATATGACTGCGGAATTCTGTCCGTTAAAATTATCGCCAAAAGACCTCGGTTCGTGGTCGTCGGAATATTTTGCAATTCTGCCCGGTATAATTTGGCTTAATACACCGGTAAGATTGGCAATCATTTTCATTGCTCTCGAACGCGCCGTGTTAATTGTCCCCTCATAATTGAAAGGGGGGGCCAGGAAAGAGAGAGCAGGGGTTAAATCGGTTTTGCCAACCGAATAGTAGCGGTTCTGGTCGTGCAGATTAAATGAGAAAAATGGTTTAATTTCATCTTTTATTTTTTGCAGTGTATTCGATTCAGGGCATTGAAGCGAAACGGCATCCCTATTTAAATCGATATTAACAGCATTCTCTCTTGTAAATCTCGCGGCACCATCCGGATTAAGCATCGGTACAAAGTTGATTTCCAGTTTATCCAGCAATTCTCTTCTAAACTCATTGAATTGGTCGTCTGCCGTGAGGAAATTCAATAAATCGAATATAGCTTTAGTTGCCGTGGGCTCATCCCCATGCATCTGGCTCCAAAGAAGTATTTTAGTCTTACCTCTGCCTGCTTTAATCCTAAATATTTCTCTTCCTTCAATAGAATGTCCAATTTCAAAAACGCTTAATGAGTCAATTTTTTTTAGTTTTTCAATTTTCGGCAGGATATCGGAGAGAGTAATCCATTCAAGATTAAGATCCGGTTCTTTGTAGCGCGGATATTCCGCTAATATTTTTTCGGTTAATGTCAGTTCCATAATTGAAATTAAAATTAGTCATAAATATTAAATCCTTACTAAAAAGCTAAAGATATTCTGCCAATTTGGAAAGAGGGAATTGAAAAGAGAGGAAAATTATTACAAAGAGACTAAAAAACACTGTTTTTAAACTTCTCGTGTTATACTTGCCGTATTAAACTTGCATTATAGTATTAGCCG
>DAHYUM010000128.1 GCA_027398005.1 bacterium | reverse complement strand
CTTTGGGCAATGCCGAAATTGTAAACGCAATTAAATCGATTGACGGCAACGACACTGAAATTACGCCAGACGATATTGAAGCCACAGTTGACGAGCTGAATAAAAAATATGAAGCCGGCGAGCAGAGTTTCTCCATTCTACGTATTGCGGGAGGATTTATTTACGCAACCAAGCCGGAATACGGCAAATACCTTGGCTATCTTTCATCCGAAAAGAGCAAGAGAAGGTTAAGCCAGGCGGCTCTTGAAACACTGGCAATTATAGCATACAAACAGCCTATAACAAAGCCGGAACTGGAATCGATAAGGGGCGTTAACGCGGATTATATTCTTAATACACTTCTAGAGAAAAACCTAGTTACAATTAAAGGGAGGGCCGAAACAGTAGGGCGCCCCCTTTTATACTGCACAACAGATGAATTTCTAAAATATTTCGGGATAAACAAACTTACCGACCTGCCGAAACCGCGCGAAATTGAAGAAATTATGAAAGACGAAGATTTTCTTGAACAGAAAAGAAAAATTATGATGAACGAAATTGAAGAAAATCTCGAAATGGAAACCGAAGAAAAAGAACAGGAAGAAGATGGAAGTACGTCTGAATAAATTTCTTGCCGAATGCGGCATTGCTTCAAGAAGAAAAGCCGAAGAATATATTAATGCCGGACGTGTTACGGTTAACGGCAATATTACGCTTGATCTGGCTACTAAAATTAATGAAGATACCGACGTTGTAATGCTCGACGGTGAAAAAGTTAAGCCTATAAAGAAAGTGTATTACATTCTTAATAAACCTAAAGGAGTTGTAACAACAACCGACGACGAAAAGGGAAGGACAACGGTATTGGACTTAATTAAGACCAATGTGCGTATTTTCCCAATAGGAAGGCTCGATTACAACACAACCGGAATTCTGCTGTTAACCAACGACGGCGATTTTGCCGATTTTCTGCTTCATCCTAAGAACCAGGTTCCTAGGGAATATCTTGCCACGCTCGACCGTCCCCTTTTGGAGGAAGATAAATTCAGGCTTTTAAATGGGGTAATGGTGGAAGGCAGACAGAGCAGGTTTAAATCAATCAGCTACCCTTCCAAGGGCAATTTTTCAAAGGCTCTTGTTGTTACAGACGAAGGAAGGAACCATTTTGTGAAGAATATGTTTGCATGCCTCGGATATACAGTTAAAATACTTCATAGAAGATCCTATGCCGGTCTTACTGCCGATAATATGTCCCCGGCAGGATATAGAACATTAAAGAAAGAAGAGATAACGCGTGTTATTAAGAAGTTTAAAAAGTAGTTTAATTATTCTTCTGCTTCTTTCGGCTTTCTCACTCTACGGCCAGCAGAAAGATACAATAAGGATTAAGAGCCAGGTTAATCCTGTTGCCGAGCTTAGGGAGCAGTTTGAAGAAACATTCAACGACCCCAATTTCAGCAATGCAAACTGGGGGGTAATGATAAAATCGCTCCGCACCGGTGAAATATTGTACAAGAAGAACGCAGATAAGCTTTTTATGCCGGCATCGGACCAGAAACTATTTACCACCTCGGCGGCTCTTCTTCTATTAGGAGAAAAGTTTACATACGAAACGAATCTATTTCTTAACGGCGAAATTAGGAACGGCAAGGTTGTTGGTGACCTGGTTGTAAAAGGTACGGGGGATCCTACAATATCCTCCAAATTCATTTATGGCGGTTCTTTAAAGGTTTTTGAAGACTGGGCCGATTCGCTTAAGGCTAAAGGCGTTACAGAAATTTTAGGGAATATTATAGGGGATAATTCAGCGTTCGATAGTGAGTCGTTAGGCAAGGGGTGGGAATCGGATAACGAACAGTTTTGGTTTTCGGCAGAAAGCAGTGCCCTTAGCATTAACGACAACTGCGTTAAAGTTACCATAAAACCTTCGGCGGTTGATGAGCCGGCAATTATAATCTGCGACCCCGAAACTAATTATGTAAAGATTGAGAATAAGATAATTACCGTGCCTCAGAATGAAGAGGAATCGTATTCATTTACACGTCTGCACGGCACCAACGATATAATTTTAACTGGAAAGATTAGGAAAAACTCTAAGGCGGCCAGCGAATTCATTTCGGTATCCGACGCTTCGAAATATTTTCTTACCGTTTTTAAGGAAGTGCTCGAAAGGAAAGGCTTCAAAATTGCGGGGAATATATTAACGGTAAAGGAAATGCCATTAAAGGTTCCCGAAGAGGATATGGTCCTTCTCTATTCCCATAAATCGGCTTCGTTAAAAGATATTTTAAGGGAAACCAACAAGAACAGCAATAATTTTTTCGCCGAGCAATTAATAAAAACAATAGGCTATAAAAGCTACAATTTAGGTTCAGTAGAAAACGGACTGCGAGCATGCAGGGATTTATTCAACGATATGGGAGTAAATCTGGATAATATGCTTATGGTTGACGGCTCCGGTTTATCCCGTTTGAACCTTCTAACGCCGCGCCACATTATAAATCTTTTGAGCTATATGCATAAGACCGAGGCTTTCGATTTATTTTATAATTCGCTTCCCATAGCGGGGGTGGACGGATCTCTTTCAGCGCGAATGAGGAGAACAGGCGCAGAAAACAATGTGCACGGAAAACCGGGGTATAATAACAGCGTATCAGCTCTTTCGGGGTATGTAAAAACGCACGACGGCGAACCGGTGGCTTTTTGTATGATAGTAAACAATTATCTGGTGCCTTCGGCACTGGCAACATACATACAGGACCTTGTATGTATAAGGCTTGCAAATTTTTCAAGAAATTAATCAGGAGGAAACTTTGGATAACACCGCAAATATTCAGGATATGAATGCTCTTATAGAAAGAAGGCTTGAGGAGCTTACTGAATTAAAAAACAAGAATTTCGAAACCTATGCATATTCATTCGATGTAAATAACTATTCAAACGATATAAAGAACAACTACGAAGCTCTCGAAGGGAAGGATGTAAGCATTGCAGGAAGAATTATGGCTCTCCGCCGCATGGGCAAAGCCTCTTTCGCGCATATCCAGGATAAATTAGGCAAAATCCAGATTTATCTCCGCGGAGACGATATTGGCCCTGAATACGAAGCATTTAAATTAATGGATATCGGCGATATTATCGGCGTTACCGGATATGTCTTCAAGACAAAGACGGGCGAAATTTCGGTTCACGGCCGTTCTTTAAAACTTCTCTCTAAATCAATCAGGCCAATACCTATCGCAAAGGAAACCGTTGACGAGCAGGGGAATAAGGTTGTACACGACCAGTTTGCCGATAAGGAATTGCGCTACAGACAGCGTTATGTCGATCTTATCGTAAATCCGGAAGTAAAAGATACATTCATCCAGAGGTCGAAAATCATTTCTGAAATGAGGCGTTATCTCGATAACCTCGGTCTTGTAGAAGTTGAGACCCCGATACTTCAGCCTTTATACGGAGGAGCCTCGGCACGCCCCTTTATTTCGCACCATAACGCATTGGATATTGATTTATACCTTAGAATTGCAGATGAGCTTTATCTAAAAAGATTGATTGTGGGCGGGTTCGACGGAGTTTATGAAATTTCGAAAGATTTCAGAAACGAAGGTATGGACAGGACACATAACCCCGAATTTACGATGATGGAAATGTATGTAGCGTATAAAGATTATATCTGGATGATGGAAACAGTTGAAAATATGGTAGCGTCTATATGCAATACTGTTTACGGCACAACCAAATTCACAATTGAAGGTAAAGAGATCGATTTTACACCGCCATGGGACAGAATGAGCATGGTTGACGAACTGTTAAAGGTAACCGGATTGGATGTATTAAAGGCTACCAAGGAAGAGCTTACGGCAGCACTTAAAAAGTTCGGTGGCGAACCCGAAAAGAATACTTCAAAATCTGCACTTATAGATGAATTATTCGAGGCATCGATACAGTTTAAAATTACACAGCCTACATTTGTAATAGATTACCCGGTTGAACTTTCGCCTCTTGCCAAAAAGCACAGGACTAAAGAAGGGCTTGTTGAAAGGTTTGAAGGTTTCGTTCTCGGACGCGAAATATGCAATGCGTTCAGCGAATTGAACGACCCGCTTGACCAGAGACAGCGCTTTGAAGCCCAGGTTAAAATGAGAGAAGAAGGGGATGAAGAAGCCCATCAGGTTGACGAAGATTTTCTAAGGGCTCTTGAATACGGAATGCCTCCTACGGCAGGTTTGGGTGTAGGTATCGACCGTCTTGTAATGCTTCTTGCAAATCAGCCTTCAATACGCGACGTAATCCTGTTCCCTCAGATGAAGCCTGAAAAGAAAGAGAAAGCAGAATAAAAGGGATTAATATAATTAAAACAGCAGAGCGGGTTTATTACCCGCTTTTCTGTTTTTATGAGATATGTAAATAAAATTAAAAAGCTTAATTAATGGGAATTTGATTCAGATCACCATTGTAAAAATGTTCCATTTTTCCCTTGAATTAAAAATACAGAATAACTATAATGAGGCAACAAGAATAATGTTAGATAGAAAATTGACAAATGAAATTAAAGAGTTGAAACTCTTTCCGTATCTTGAATATTTCCCTAAAATTCATGAATCAGTTTTCCTTGCATCGGGGGTAAAAATAATAGGCAATGTAGAAATTGGAGAAAATTCCGGCGTGTGGTATAATACCGTAATTCGGGGGGATGTCCATTACGTAAAAATTGGCAATTTCACCAATATACAGGATTGCTCTATGCTTCATGTAACCAACGGTAAATATCCCTTGAACATAGGGAATAATGTCACTATCGGGCATGCAGTTAAACTTCACGGATGCACTCTAATGGATTCTACCTTTTTGGGCATCGGTTCCATTGTTCTGGACGGGGCGGTGGTTGAACACCACTCAATGGTTGCCGCGGGGGCTGTGGTAAAACCCGGTTTTGTTGTCCCTACAGGTAAACTTGCCGCTGGTGTTCCGGCTAAAATAGTAAGGGATTTATCCGAAGAGGAAATTGAGAATATAGACGCATCGGCAAAGCGTTATTTCAAATATACTCAGTTAACTAAAGAGTCATTAATTAAGAATGGTTATCCTTTATGATAATTAAATTTTGGGGCACGCGGGGTTCAATACCTGTGCCGGGGAAAAAGACTCTGATGTACGGGGGAAACACTCCATGCATTCAGGTAATCTCTAAAAAAGGAGAGCATGTTATTCTCGATGCCGGTTCGGGTATTAGGGCATTAGGCAACAAATACCTTAAGAACGTTCCCGAAAATCCGATTAATATTTTTATCACCCATTCCCACTGGGACCATATTCAGGGGCTCCCGTTTTTTCTTCCCCTTTATTCACCCGAATTCAAGGTGAATATTTTTCTAAGCGCGTCATCGAGGAACAAGGTTATTCAGGTAATTCATACCTTATGGAACGAAGATTATTTCCCGGTAAAAACAGAAATATTAAAATCGAAAAGGAGCTATAATAAAATTTCGAGCGGGCAGAAATACCAGATTAACGACCTTACAATTGAGACTATTGAACCGAACCATTCGAAAGGGACTCTTTCTTTTAAGATTACCGAAGGGAACAAATCGGTAGTCTATATGACCGACAATGAGATACTCTATGAAACTTTTTCTGAGAAACCGAGTATAAATGACCTTGAGACAAGGAATAAGAAGTTAATCGATTTCTGCAAAGGAGCCGATTATTTAATACACGACAGCATGTACACATTGAAAGACTTCAGGTCTAAAATTGGATGGGGGCATTCCGATAATATAGCATTGGCATTTTTTTCTATTTTATCGGAGGTGAAAAATCTTATATTATTCCATTATGAGCCCGATTACTCCGATGAGATAATAAAAAAAATGAATATGCAGACAAAAAAAGTGCTCAGGGAATGTAATTCCAGAATAAATTGTTTACCTTCTAAAGAACAAATGGAAATAGAATTATAATATGATTAAAAATTTAACAGTTTACTGCGAAAAACCGTTTAAGATAAATAAGAAAAAAATACATTTTCTTACCGGCGAGCTGAAGAAGCTATTAAAGTTCGAAATAACCTCATTTGGAATAAATTTTATCTCAAAAGAGGAAATATTTGATATAAATTCCCGTTATTTGAGGCATTTTTACAGTACCGATATAATTACCTTTAATTATTCGGGGGAAAATTTTAATTTTGACGGCGAAATTTTCATATCTTTTGATGACGCGAAAGAAAATGCGAAAAAATTCGGGGTTTCTTTCGATAATGAGTTGTTGCGTTTAGTTATTCATGGCATTTTGCATATGTTAGGATACGACGATACCGAAAAGAAGGCAAAAGCTGAGATGAAAAAGTTGGAAAACGGGCTCGTTAAGAAATTTGAAAAAAATATTGGAAAGTTGGTTATAAAATGACACCCAAAATTGTTGAAATTTTAACCATTATTCTTGAAAATCTTCATAAAAAGAAATCGCTGGAAGAAGTTAATAAATTACTTAACAGGAACCAGAATATTGATAAGCAGACTTTAAGCATTGCTTTCAGTATTGTTTACGATAAGGTTCTTACAAATAAACATTCTGTTAAAGAAAAGATTACAGAGAAGAAGAAAAAATTCAGGCTTTTTACAGAAGAAGAAAAGGAAATACTTGGCCCAGAAAACCATAATTATCTGCTCCATCTTATGAATATCGGGCTATTAAGCGCAAACGATATAGAGCAGATTATGGAACAGGTTACGGTTTTCCCCGATTCGAGAATTACCAAAGACGAAATAAATTGGATAATTCTTTTCTCGCTGGTTGAGATGAACCCTTCAATTCCTCCCGGAAGCAGGATGTCTTTATTCTCTACCGATACAATTAATTAAAGGATATTTTGATGAGCAAAAATCTTGTACTTGTGGAATCACCTTCCAAGGCTAAAACAATTAACAAATATCTTGGAAAAAACTATCACGTTGAAGCTACTGTAGGGCATATAAAAAATCTCCCTAAATCGAAGCTTGGAATTGATGTTGAAAACGGATTTGTTCCTAACCTCGTTAATATAAGAGGCAAGGGGGATTTAATTAAGAAAATAAAATCGTTGGCGGCTAAATCGAAAGACGTATTCATCGCAACTGACCCTGACCGCGAAGGGGAATCGATTGCACAGGATATATACGAAGTTATAAGCGGACAGACTAAAGGGAAAATCCACCGGGTACTTTTTAATGAAATTACCAAAAACGCTGTCGAAAAGGCGATGAATTCTCCTATAAAAATTGATGAGCACCTTGTATCGTCTCAGCGCGCACGCAGGGTTATGGATAGGATTATCGGGTATAAAATAAGTCCATTTTTATGGAAGACCGTTATTTCAGCCGCAGACAGCGGGCTATCGGCAGGCAGAGTCCAGTCGGTTGCATTGCGCCTTATATGCGAAAGGGAAGAGGAAATATTAAACTTTATTCCGATTGAATACTGGTCTGTTTTGGGCACTTTCAAGAATCAGGATGGTAAAGAGCTTAAGGCAAAATTACAATCGATAGACGGAAAGACTATAAAGGTTGCCCCTTCGGCAGGAATGACCGAAGAGGAAACAAAAGAGTTTGAAGAGAAGAATTTCCTTCTAAACAATGCCGATAAAGCAGAGGCTGTATTCAACGAAATCCAGAGCAGGAAAGATTATTCCATTACAGATATTACCGTAAAGGAATCGAAGCGGAATCCTTTCCCTCCTTTTATTACCAGCACAATGCAGGTTGAAGCATCGCGCAAGC
>DAHYUM010000127.1 GCA_027398005.1 bacterium | reverse complement strand
GTTTTTTTATCCTTAAATGTAATTTTAAGAATATATTTCCCTTTCGCATCCCTGTCGAAACCGAACACGAAATATCCGTCTTTGCTGAAATTAAGCTTTTTCTTTTCGAAGATTATCGATTTGATTTTATCGGCGCGGCCAATAATAACCGAGCCGGCTTCGGGCGTTCCGGTAAATAGTGTTCTCTGCTGCGCAATTAATTGTAAAGAGAGAAAAAAGAATATAATAAAGGCAAAGCCTGCGCGGCTTTGCCGGTGATATTTGAACATAATGTAAATCCTTTCTATAAGGCTATGAAAGCCGATAAATCGATTGATACGAATTTATAGCTCGACCTGTCGCGAGAAGTGCTTGCAAGCGTAAAGTTGCCTTCGAATTTCATCTTGTCGCTTACCGTATAGGTTCCGTTAACCTGTCCTAAAAGAGTCATTAAACTTCCGTATGGAATGTAGCCTATCTTGCCGATGAATTTTACATCCCATTCCTTTGTCTTTTCTAAACCGATTTTGCAGTAAAGGCTGTGCGATTCGAAATTCTGCGGAGAATAATAATTGGCGCTTCTATATTTATAATTGCCGTACATATATTCATAACCGGCTATAATATAATCGTAAAATGTCTTTCCCAATCTCAGCTGAAGGTCGTTGCCCGCGTTGCCGTCGTTAACGTTTATATATGAGAAATATCCGCTGAATTCAAGAGTCGACGGCGCATGGTATTCCCAATCCAATTTTAATAGCTGTGAATAAAGGCTTAAATCGATAAGGTACGGGGAATAGAGGGTAAGTACTGCGTCGGTATTCTGATACGAAAGCTGGAATTTATAAACCGAATCTTTTTTAACCTGCAGATAGGCGTCAATATCGTCGGCACTCTTAAATCCTGTTGTGCTTCGCCCCAAGCCAACGCCGAGTTTAATATCGTTGCTGAAGTTAAAGAACAAATGCCCCTTGAAGGTAGTGAACGTCTGGTCCCCCGTAAAGTTCCGCAATGTATCCACCGTCTCTTGTACAAGGCTCTCCCGTTTGGCCGAGACCCTCGTTTTAAAGAAGGATGCCCCCACCGAGAGGAACTGAGCCACTCCAAGCTCAAGCCTGCCCCCCAGTTTAATAATTCTGAAGCTCAAGTTATCCGAATAGAATACCGCCTGCGGCGCAAAACCGATATAATTCGGGAAACTTTCGAATATTGCCCTTAGCCCGGTTATGGGAATCCATTTCTTTCTTAATTTCAGGTCGGCTACCTGAGTGGAATCGAGCTGCATCTTGGCAAGATAATCGTACTGCACGCGTGCCGAATCGTACATCTTCATCTTTAGGTAGCTGTCCCCGAGCAGAAGCCTCGGCTCATATTGGTCCGGTTTTTCCTGAAGTATCTGCTTGCACATCATAACCGATGCAAGAGAATCGCCGGTAGCGTATGAAAGTTTTGCTTTCATTAGGGCGGCGTCGTAATCGAACCCTGAGGTTAGAACCTGGTCGTACATCCTCTTTGCGTCGTCGTACTTCTTTGCGGCAAAGTAAACGGTGCCCAGTTCCCTGGTTACATCGTTATTGGGTTCCGATTTGGACATAAAATCGAGGTAGTATGGAATAGCCTCGTCGTACTTTTCCTCCAAAACCAGTTTTCTGCCCTGCTGAAGAATCTCGTAATTTTTTATCTCCTCATTCCTCAGTTTTGCAAAGTCGATTATATCCTGAAGCTTGCGTACGTTATCGTCGTACGGGTCAATTGATTTAGCTTTGTCGGCGTATTCCTGCGCCGATGCAAAATCATTCTGGTAAACATCAAACTGCGCCATTGCCATAATGGCTTCAAGGTTATCGGGGCGCTTTTCAAGCACATTGTTAAGCAGGGTACGCGTTGTAGTGGAATCGGCATGGTATGCCTGCTGTGTAACTGTATCGCGCGGAATCCAGACGAACATCTGTGCTTTTAACAGCTGGTAATCGAGATTGTTCGGGTCATCCTCAAGCAGTTTATCAACCGCCGGAAATGATGTGTCCCACATCTGTCCCCATGCCGCTAAACGCGCAAGCCTGTATTGAAGTGCTTTATCCTTGTCGTCCGGATGATTCTGCATATAAGTTTGAATTGCCTCAACTGCGGACTGGTAATCCCTGGTAAAGTCGTAATAATCGGTAAGTTTAATAAGGGAAGCTTTATCATTAGGATTGGCTGCAATTTTTTCCTTAAGCTGGTCAATTCTCTGTCTGTACACAGTATCCCTGAAAGCCTGAACGAAATTCCACTTCTCGTCAATTTTCGGGTCGTTCTGCACTTTAGTGCGCAGAATTAAAAGCTGTTTATATGCTTCTTCAATTCTTTCGTACTTAATCAGTTCGTCAATAAGTTTATAGCGTGTGTTATTGTCTTCGGGATCTTTTTTCAATTCCCTGTAATAAACATCAATTGGAAAAGCCTTCTGTTTAAGTCGCGGGTCATACTGGTCAACATAGGCCTGCATTTTAGCCCTGTCAAGCCCGTCCTGTGCTTCCTTAAAGAAGGGTTTTATCTTAAGCGCGTTCTCGAAAGCCGATATGGCAACTTTATATCTGCCCAGCCAGATATTGAAATATCCGTAGTTACTCCAGAGGCGCTGGTCGTCGGGATATTTTTCTACATACTTTTTCAATATCTTTTCCCCTTTTTCAAGGTGGCGCGTGCGGGCAAGAATTTCGGTGTAATTCAATATATGGTCCGGGGGGGCGTTTTCATTTCTCTTTAAATATTCATCGTACCATTTTTCAGCGTCGTCATATTTTTCAAGATTGCGGTATGCTTTTCCTATTTCAAGATAGTTGTAAGGGTTGTTCGGGTCAATTGCAATTTCCCTCTGGTGCCCTTCAATTTTTTTATAGAGCTGTTTGTGCCAAACATCCAGCACCCGGTTAAGAGCGGTAAGGTATTCGTCCCTTTCTTTAGGCTTGTTATCGGGACAAAGCTGGTAGGCGTGCCTGAAATCTTCAACCGCGTTAAAGAATTCGGAGCGCTTCTCGCGGCATAAACCCCTAAGGTAATATCCGTCCGGTTCGCGGGGAACTGCGGCAACATATTTGTTTAACATATCAATCGCTTCGCCGTATCTTCCCGCATTCATATGGTCAAGAGCGGCTTTTTTGAATGCATCCTGCGGAAGAGGCCTCTGCTGCCCAATAAGGGAAACGGAAAATATAAGAATGAAAAACAATACGGGTATTGAATAACTTTTTTTCATCAGCACCATCGGATTATAATCAAAATAAGCATTAATTATGCCTAAAAAGCCATTAATAAGTTATTAAAAATTTCTTTAAAATATATGAAATTATGCAAATTTAAGGGGGATAAAAGAAGCGTCGGCTTTAGGGCCGGCGCTGATGGTTAATTTGTATTTATCACTCTGATACAATTGTCTTAATATTGGAAATATGTGGGGGCTATTGGATTGGCCGATTTGAACTGTGCCACAATGTAAACCACAACTGCAAGCAGAAGCACTTTGCCTACAATGGGCATATTCCCCATTATACTCTTAATTTTATTCTCCGCTTTCTCGGGGAAGAAGTGGAACAGGAAGCCCGTTATTATCAATGCCGTAATAACCGGAAGTTTTTCTATAAACTGCATATAAATTTCGCCGTGGAAATAGGTGAATATCTGTACTAAAACTGCTTTAATCTTTTCAATGTGTGTAAATCGGAAAATTAAGAATGAAAATGCTATCAAATGGAAAGTAATCACTCTCTGAACGAACCTTAAGCCGGCGGTATTGTAAATTCCAAGTTTCTTGTAGATGAATGTCTTCGGTTTCTGTAGGAGAATGCCCACCGACATATAGAATCCGTGCAAGGCCCCCCATATAACGAAATTCCATCCTGCATTGTGCCATATACCGCAGATGATGAATGTAATAAAGAGACTTATAATATTGCTTGCCATTTTAAGCCGTCTGAATTTAATCTGAAGAGGCTTAAAAAGATAATCGAGCAGCCAGCGGGAGAGCGAAATATGCCAGCGCCGCCAGAAATCGGCTATGCTTGTTGCCTTGAAAGGGGCATTAAAGTTATCCATTAATTTATAGCCCATCAGAAGCGCGATGCCGATTGCTAGATCGGAGTAGCCCGAAAAATCGCAGTATAGCTGAAGCGAATAGGCATAGGTGGCAATAAGATTCTGGAACCCGGTGTAGCGTTCGGGCCAGTCGAATACCTGCGAAATGAAATTGGCGTTAAGGTAATCCGATATAAGGGCGAGTTTTAAAAGCCCTGTGGAAATTAAAAATAATGCGCGCCCTATATCGGCATTGGTAATCTGGTAGTCCTCTTCAAGCTGGGGAAGAAAATTGGATGCCCTTTCAATAGGGCCCAGCTGAATGTTGGGAAAAAAGAAAATGAATACACAGAAATTGCGGAAGCTTTTCGTAGGCTCCATCATTTCCATGTAAATGTCTATTATGTAGCTCATTGCCTTGAACGTGTAGAATGATATGCCTATAGGGAGAAATATGTTCAAGGGCTCTATTTGGGAGCGCTGTACTTCGTTTATAATCTGAATAATAAAATTAGTGTACTTAAAGTATGCAAGAATGCCCACGTTAATTACAATGGCAAGAATAAAATAGAGCCTGCGCGCAAGCCCCAGAGGGGTCCTGTAAATCAACGCCCCGAACGAGAAGTTTACTACTGCCGATACAATTAAAATAGCCGCAAGGTATCCGGCCGATTTGTAATAAAAGTAGAGCGAGAAGAGAATAATCAAAAGGAATTTTGCGCTTTTGTACTTTGATACGATATTGTACAGAATTAAAAAACCTACGAAGAGGAAGAAAAACAAACTAGTGTGAAATAAAAGCGGGTCATCGGGATTGAATTTGAGCAGGTCCCAAATTTTTTCCAGTTGTATAGGCGCGGGCATATTTTTTCCTGTATCAGTTTTTCAAAAATAATAAAAATTTTAATTCCGCCGATTATATAAATGCGGCGATTATAAAGGAAAGGGATAAAAGATTATCTGCTCCAGATCAGGGGGTCTTCGCCGCTAATAAGGCGTTCCTTATTGGCTTTGCGGCTCGGCTTGCCCGCCGAACTCTTTATAAGCCAGCGGGGGGGCGCAAGGTAAACCTTGTTTATGTTCACGTCTATGCTCATTCCCGCTTTTAAAATCTCGACGCGTAAGACATTTTTTTCTTTTTCGCTTTCAAGTTTGGTCTCTGCAACAACGCTTACCTTCTCGGTTCCAAGTTCCGGGTCCTCTTCGCCGAACGCTATAACGCGCCCTGGTATTATCCCTTCAAGCTGGTTCACGGTTTCTTCAATATCTTCGGGGTAGAGGTTTTTGCCCGCCACAATTATAATATCTTTTTTTCTGCCTATAACGTAGAACTCGTCATTAATTTTAAATCCGTAATCGCCGGTAAAATACCAGCCGTCCTGCATTACCTCGGCAGTTTTTTCGGGGTAGTTGCGGTATCCTTCGAACATTGAAACTGATTTAACCGAAATTTCCCCTACAAATCCGTCAGGCAGTTCTCTTCTGTTAACGTCAACAATGCGTGCATCGGCTCCTTTAATTAATTTGCCGCACGAGATGCATGTGCGTATAACGGAATTTTCATCGGCAAATTTAACCCTCCCCTCGGAGAGTTTATTCCTATCGAGCCTAAGCGTTGTAAGCGGTTTCCCCGGTTCGGAATAGGTAAGGGCAAGAGTCAGTTCGGCCATTCCGTAAACGGAAGCCAGGGCAAGAGGATTGAAATTATATTTTACAAACTGGTCAAGAAATTTTTCGTGGCTTTCCGAACGTATCGGCTCGGCTCCGTTAATTAATAGGCGCATGCTTCCAAGGTCTATTCCCTCAAGTTCCTCGGCGGGTATTTTTTCCGCGAGAAAATTATAGGCAAAATTTGGCATATAGCACATTGTAGCTTTTTCTTTTGTTATTGCCTCAACAAGAAGAACCGGGGCGAGAATCCATTCAAATGGACTGATATGGATTGAAGTAAGCCCCGAGGCAAGGGGAATATGAAATGCTCCTATTAACCCCATATCGTGATACAATGGAAGCCAGCTTACAACTTTATCCTGCCCGGTTACTTTTAATGCTTCATTGCAAATATCAACATGTTCAAGAAGTGCTTTGTGTGTAATGGCAATCGGTTTCTGTAACCCTGTGGTGCCCGAAGAATGCTGGACAAGAAAATAGTCTGTTTCCTTAACCGAGCCGGCAATTGATTCTATTTCTTCATCAAGCGATTCATCGGCGGGTTTTGTCAAATCCCATTCAAGCGGAAAGAAAACATTCCTTATTGTACTCCCCGGTTTTTCAATAAGCGGCCTTATAATCGGTTCAAGCTCCCGTTCGGTAAGAATATAATCGAGCCCGGAGCGCTGGGCCATTCCTTCGAGCCCCTGCCTGAATTTATCCGGGTGAAGCCGCGGATTCGGATAAGCCAGTATAGCAGGAAGAGCGCCTGTGCGTGAAATGCCCATGTATAAGGGATACAGATTGGCATTGTGCCTTATTATAATTGCGCACACTTCCCCCTTTTTAATTCCGCAATTGTGAATAAAGGAGGAGAATTTTTTTGCCGCCTCGAAAATCGATTTGAAGGTCCATCTGAATGGCTCTTCCCCCGCAATCCAATGTACTATGGCGTCCCTGCCGGGCTCCGATTCGGCATTACGCTTCCAGGCGTTCCAAAGAGTATTAGGCTTATCCATTAAAGTATCTTTCAATTAATGAACTATTTGCTCAGTTTGGAATCGACAAGCCTCTGCAGATCCCCCACGTTTTTAAGTTTAAGCACTTCCATGCTTTTAAATTTCACTTTAAAGTGCTCTTCAACGGCAACAATAATATTAACGTGGCTTAGCGAATCCCATCCGGGCACTTCGGGCGCGGTGGTCTCGTCGTTAATTTCAAATTCGTCAAGGTTAAGCTGTTTTAAAATTACTTTTTTTAGTTCGTCGGTTATCATTATCTGCTCCATACAAGCGGATCGTCTCCGCCGGTTAATCTTTCTTTATTTGCCTTTCTGCTCGGTTTGCCGGCAGAACTTTTAATTAGCCATCTGGGGGGTACTAAATAAACTTTGTGGATATTAACGTCTATGCTCATACCGGCTTTAAGTATATCTACGCGCAGTTTGTTCTTTTCCTTCTCGTCTTCAAATTTTGATTCTGCAACAATGCTAACCAGCTCGGTGCCCATAGCCGCGTCCTCTTCCCCGAATGCGATTACGCGCCCAGGTATAATCCCTTCCACCTGGTTGACGGTATCTTCAATATCTTCGGGATAAAGATTTTTGCCTGCTACAATAATAATGTCTTTCTTTCTTCCAATAATAAAATACTCATCTTCGTAAACGAATCCGTAATCCCCCGTAAAATACCAGCCGTTTTCAACAACCTCTGCAGTTTTTTCGGGGTAATTGCGGTAGCCGTCGAACATGGAAACCGATTTAACCGCAATCTCTCCCACTTTTCCGTGCGGCACCTCAGTTCTTGTTTCGTCAACAATTTTAATAGAACAGTTTTCAATAAGCCTGCCCGAAGAAACGCAGGTTCTCGAATTATTTTCGGCAGATGCCGTTTTAACATTGCCGTTTGCAAGCTCCAGCCGGTCTAAGCGCAGCACTTTAATTTCTTTGCCGGGCTCAGTCTGGGTAATTGCGTATGTGGTTTCGGCCATGGCATAGCAAGCCGAAAGTGAATTATTGGCAAGTCCGTACCTGCCGAAGCGTGAAATGAATTTCTTGTG
>DAHYUM010000126.1 GCA_027398005.1 bacterium | reverse complement strand
CATTCGAAATTACATTGGGGAATGTCCTGTATAAACCTGTAGGCTTGTAAGCACCATGGAAATCGACCAGGAGTTTTCTCTTAGCGGCTTCTTCGGCAATTTTATAATAATAGTTAACCATCCACTGGTCATCCCTCTGCATAAAATCTACTTTAATGCCTTTAGCGCCCCACTTAACAAACTGATCCATAGCAGGCTTAAGCTGGTCATTTAAAGTCTTCCAGCTCATCCAAAGTATTATCCCCACATTCTTTTCTTTTCCATAGGCTACCAGTTCTTCTATATTCATATTTGGCGCAACCTGCAGCAGATTGCCTAATTTATACCAGCCTTCATCCAGAATTATGTATTCAAGTCCGTATTTTGAGGCGAAGTCAATGTAATATTTATATGTTTCGGTATTAATACCGGCCCTGAAATCGACGCCGTAAATATTATTATCGTTCCACCAATCCCATGCAACTTTGCCCGGTTTAACCCACGAAAAATCGCTTTTTTTATCGGCCGGTTTTGCAAGTTTATAAATCATTGCGCTTTCAATAAGTTCGCCGTCATTATCGCTTATAATAAGCACGCGCCACGGAAAAACTCTTTTACCCTTTGTTTTGGCAATGTAATCGTACCTTTCGTTTACAATTAAATCCCTATCCCCTTTCGCAGTTTCCTTTTTAGGGTATTTTGGAAAAACCGCGCAAAGCGATTGGGTGGAATTCCCTTTTCTTTCAGCATACATGCCGGCATAATCTTCAAGGTCGGCCTCGGTAAAGGCTACTTTCCTGTTGTTGTCAAGTTCAACAATCATAGGCAGCGAGCAGAATTTGCCCGGTGCAATTCCGCTTATATTAATGTTTTTGTAGAGCCTTTCCGAATGGGTATAAAAGCTTTCCTCTTCGGGGAAAAAGGTCTTATAGTCCTTATCGAAATTAAGTTCAACATTCTCGTCGGCTACAACAATTTCATTTTTGAAATTGGTAACAAAGCGGTACGCTGTTCCGTCATCGTAAACCCTGAATATGAGAGAATAATTGCCCTCAAAATTGAGCACAAGCTCGTTGCACTTATCTTCAATTGTCTCATATTTCTGTTTAACAACTGGTTTTAATGTTTCGTTAATTAAAGTAATCTTATCGTTTTTAAGTTTAGGTTCTTTGCCAAGTACCGTTCCATCCTGAAGAGTCATCGAAATTGCCGAAGGGAGCAGAACTGTCAGATTATCCTTTGTTACCGAATAAGTGATAACTTTATCGATATTAACCGTAACTTCGGTTCTTTTATCGGGGGAACTTACCTTAATTTCCTTTGCCGCAGCAAGGGCTGGAAGTGCAAGCAATATAAAAACGATAATGCCTGAAAAATATTTTTTCATATTTATCTCCATAATTTAAAATTATTCCAATGTCATTTTGCCGTCAACAGTCTTTGCCTCGGTCTGCAATAAGTCGAAAACGACAATTTCATTTTTCCCTTTATTAAGGAATGAGGCGGGACAATAGAGCCTTTTCTGCGGGCCAATTTCCCAGAATCTTCCCAGATTATGCCCGTTTACATATAATACTCCCTTGCTGTAGTTAGACATATCAAAATAAGTATCGGCTGTTTTATCCAGATTGAATTCCCCCTTAAAGAAATATCCTCTTCTATCGGGGGAAGGAGCCGCCTTTTTAATTTTGCTGATATATTTCGCATCAAACGGAAGGCTGTATACATCCCAGTTCATAAGAGTCATACCGTTCAAAGTAACCCTGTCGGTTATTCCTTTCCTGTCAATAATTGCCTGCGCAAAGTTAATATGCCCCATAGCTTCAACAAAAATTTCAAGCACCGGGTCTTTTACATCGCTTTTGGGTATATCTATTGTTTTCTCGGCTTCCCTTCTATCCAATTTGCCTAGATATTTACCGTTAAGAAAAACCAATGCGTAATCTTTAAGGTCGGTTATAGTCAGTTTGCCGCTCTTGTGCCCTATCAACTTAGTTTTATAAACTATAAAACCGCTGTACTGGTTATAATCTTCCATCGGCTTGGGCTGTACCGAAAAATAAGGTTTGGGCATATTATCCCACACCGAGGAATATAAATCCAATTTAATGGCCGGAATTTCCATAGCCGGCACCGGTCGGGGAAGTTCTGCGGGCTTGCCGTTATATTTGGCTATCAGATTTCTTAAAGCGAAATATTTAGGGGTCGGGCGCCCCTGCTCATTAATTGGAGCGTCATAATCGTAGCTTGTAACATCAGGTTCAAAGCCCCCTTTGCCGCCGCTGTTAGCCCCCGCGGTAAATCCGAAATTAGTACCTCCGTGTATAACATAAAGATTAAACGATTTTTTATGGTCCATTAAGTACTTTACTTCGTTAAGAATTCCGGTTGTATCGGTGCGGGCCCATTTTTCCCCCCAGTGCGTAAGCCATCCGGGGTATGTCTCACTGCTGAATGAAGGAACATTCGGATTCCTCTTGGCAGCCTGCGCAAAATCGCCGTCGTTGCTTCCGCTGTCCAGTCCAATTACGCATCCGTCCAAATTACCCGCCTCCAGCATATAAGGTGTTGCGCCGTCTGCGGTATAGAATGGTCCCTTAATTCCATTCTTAATCCATATTTTTCTTAACTCTTCAAGATAATTTTTGTCGTTTCCGTAACTGCCGTACTCGTTTTCAATCTGCACCATAAGGATGGGTCCGCCGTTGGCGGAAAGGAAAGGTTTTATTACAGAAGCTATTCCGGTCAGATACCTTTCAACAGGTTTCATATAACGGGGATCCATACACCTTACCTTAATATCCGGTATTTTTAAAAGGTAAGGAGGAATTCCGCCGAAATCCCATTCGGCGCATACATAGGGCCCGGGCCTGAACAATACCCACATCCCTTCTTCTTTACATATGTTAAGGAACTTTGCAATATCCCTGTTGCCTGTTTTAAAATCTAATTTTCCGGGAGCGGTTTCGTGGTAATTCCAGAATATATAGGCGGCAATAGTGTTGCATCCCATTGCCTTAGCCATCTGAATCCTCTGGCGCCAGTATTCAACCGGAATGCGAGCCGGATGCATTTCTCCGCTTATAATCTGGAACGGCTTTCCGTCCATTAAAAACTGGTCCCCGCTTATGCTGAATTTCTGTGCATTTATACTGCCAGCCGCAGCGAGGATGAATAGGAATAAAACTAAAAGTGATAATTTTAACCGCATAAAATATTCCTGTCTTTTATTTTCAATAATAATTTATTCTCTTATTTCAGGCCTGTAATTTTAAAAACAAGCCCCGGTTTCATACCGGCATTATCATTTACCGCGCCGGGCACTTTAAGTGTAATTTCGCCGGCGGCAATTTTATAATCCAATTTGCCGTCAAAGCCCAAAAGGGTAACTTTACAGCGGCCATTAATCTTTTTTACAGGTATTTTAATTTCCGCGGGAAAAGTATCTTCATTTTCTGCGGGGAGATAAATAGCATAAACCGATTTATCATTTTTATTCTGCGTAAAGCAGATATTACCGCTTCTATAAGGTGAAAAAGGGCGCGAATTATAAATTGCCTCTCCGTTAAACTGCATCCAGTCCCCTACTCCCCTTAAAGTTTTGTATGCGCCTTCATCCCAAGTGCCTTCAGGAGAAGGGGCAATATTAAGAAGCAGGTTTCCTCCTTTCGAAACAATATCGGCAAGAAGGCTTACAACTTTCTTAGGGGTCATATACTTGGCATTAAAGGCATAGCTCCAGCCTCCCCCCATAATCATGCACGATTCCCACGGATATGGGAGCAGTTTGCCGGGTACCTGGTTTTCGGGGGTAAGATAGTTCTGGTATGGTCCTTCAACAGCACGGTCAACCACAATAAGCCCCGGCTGTTTTTCCCTTGCTTTCTTTACCAGCTCAGGCATATCTATATCCTGGCTCTGTATATGGGTAAATTTATAATCGGGGCTATTAATATATTTCTTAATCTGTTCCTGCGTTAATTTTTCAACCCAGCCCCCGTCCAGCCATAGAATATCAATTTTTCCGTAGCCGGTCATAAGCTCCATAATCTGGTTATGGGTAAACTCTACAAATTTTTTCCATCTATCGGGGTATTTTTTTATGTCGTAGTTAACATTGCGGTCGGGTGTGGCAAAATTAGGCCACCAATAATAGGGGCTGTGCCAGTCAGGTTTCGAAAAATAGGCACCTATCATAAAGCCGTCTTTCCTGAATGCGTTAAAAATCTCCTTAGTCACATCGGCTTTCGGATTCGAGCTGAAGGGGCATCCGGCATCGGTAATTTTATAATCGGTCTGTTTTGTATCGAACATCGAAAAACCATCGTGATGTTTGGTTGTAAAGACGACATATTTCATACCTGCATATTTGGCGGCGTCAGCCCATTTCGCGGGGTCGAATTTAACAGGATTGAAAGTATTCTTTAGCCCCTCATATTCTTTTTTATATTCGGTATAATTATCAATCTTTCTTCTTTCCCAGCCTTCATCTTCGGAACAGATAGACCAAGATTCAACCACGCCCCATTGAGAATACGGACCCCAATGCATCAGTAAACCAAATTTAACATCCTGCCATTTTTCAATATTTTTCACCACCAGTGGATCGGTCTCGGGGTAATATTTCTGTAAATACTCCTGTCCGAATAGTGACGTGGATGCTAAAGCGAAAAGGAACAAAACAATGAACCGGTAATTTTTCATAACCCACCCTATAAGATTTTAATTCTATGAATTGGAAGCTATTTTTCCGCCAAATCCTTAATGTAATTTTACTATACTTTTCAAATAATGGCAATAAACCGGGCATATTAATAAGTCCTGTTTTTCAATACAAACAATTCCCTGCCCCATTCAGAATAAGTTTAAATCCGGCCCCCAAAAAAGGTTATTTTTTATTTTTCACCTCATAATAAAAAGTATTAAATTTTTGGAAGGCGAATAATTTTATAAGAAACGGGGATATTTTGATGACAGATAATGCAAAAGCCGCCCGCGATAAGAAACGAATTGCACTTACCTCGGTAATAGCCGCGGTTTTTCTTACAGGCTTCAAACTAATTATCGGATTTCTTACCGGAAGCTTGGGTATTCTTTCCGAGGCGCTCCATTCAGGGCTCGATCTTGTAGCTGCTCTAATCACCTTTCTTGCCGTTCGCATTGCCGACCAGCCCGCAGATGAGGACCATAACTACGGGCATGGAAAAATTGAAAATTATTCAGCCCTTGTAGAAACTATTCTCCTTCTAATTACCTGTTTCTGGATTATTTACGAGGCAATTAAAAGGCTTGTAACCGGAAAGGTTGAAATTGAAGTTACAATATGGAGTTTTATTGTAATAATCACCTCCATAATAGTAGATATTTCCCGCTCACGCGCACTTATGAAAGTAGCCAAAAAATATAACAGCCAGGCTTTGGAAGCAGACGCGCTCCACTTTTCTACCGATATTTGGAGCTCTTCGGTTGTTTTGATTGGATTGGTCGGGGTTTCGTTCAATTTCCACTTTGCCGATCCGATAGCAGCATTAATTGTAGCTTTAATAGTGCTTGGCGTTTCCTACAGGCTGGGTAAAAGGTCTTTCGACGCTTTAATTGACAGGGCACCTGCAGGCATGGCTGAGGATATTAAGAAAATTATTGCCGGCATTAAGGAAGTAAAAACATTTCACGACCTTAAAGTAAGGGAATCGGGGCCATATAAATTCGTAGATCTAAATATTCATGTTGAAAGCGACCTATCAATTTCGGAAGCGCACAATATTTCGCACATTGTTGAAGAAGCTATTAAAAATAAAATACCCAATATTCAGGTTACAATTCATATTGAACCGGATAATTAAATGCATATTTTTTAACTATGCAAAGGAGGCATTAAATGTTATACAGCAAAACTGCCGATTTTTTGAGCGATTGGGATATTGAAAGAAATGGCACATTAAAAATTTTAAACGCCCTTACGGAGGAAAGTCTTAAACAATCTGTTATGCCCGGGGGAAGATCTATCGGCACTATTGCATGGCATATAACCCAGACAATACCCGAAATGATGAACCGTACCGGATTAACTATAGACAGGTACGACGGCAAAAAGGAAGAAGCAAACGGTCTGAAGGAGATTATTGATAATTACACCTATTTTTCAGAAAAACTGAAGAATGAAGTAAGTTCAAAATGGAAAGATGCCGATTTGGATAAAGAAGTTAATATGTATGGCGAGATGTGGAAAAACGGCACAACGCTTCAGATTTTAATAAATCACGAAATTCATCATAGAGCACAACTTACAGTGCTTATGAGGCAGGCTGGTCTTAAGGTACCGGGGATAATGGGCCCCTCGCAGGAAGAATGGGCCGCTATGGGTATGCCTCCCCAAAAATAAAACGGCATATTAACGGGCCTGTACTGGTTTTCTAATTTAATCAACTGCTTATTTTAAGCGGGTAATAATTATTGAATTTATCTAAAGGAAATCTTCTATGGAAAAATGCAAAACATTCTCATTAAGAAAATCCGTTTATTTATTTCTGTCTATTTTTCTTCTTTACACAGCTTCGAATGCGCAGAATATAGATGACCTGAAAACCAAGCTTGAAAGCTGTACAAGCATTATGGTAGGCAAAACGGCCACGGTTGACGGCTCGGTTATTACAACACACGCATGCGACGGCAACTACCGCCAGTGGGTTGATATTGTACCGCACCGTACCTTTAAGGATGGCGCAATGCGCCCGGTTTACTGGGGCAACCTGCATACCGAAACACCTGCCGATATGAAAGGCAAAGTTCTTAAGGGGGAAATACCCGAAGTTGCCGAAACATACGCATATATGAATGTTGCATATCCGTGTATAAATGAAAAACAGCTTGCCATGGGGGAAACCACTATTGGAGGAAGGGATACATTAAGGAACAAAAACGGTTTATTCCTCATCGAAGAACTGCAGTCGATAGCCTTTGAAAGATGCACAACAGCGCGCGAAGCAATTAAACTTATGGGAAGCATGACTGAAAAGTACGGATACGGCGATTACGGCGAATGCCTTACGGTAGCCGATACAAAAGAAGTATGGCAGTTTGAAATATTCGGCGCCGGCCCCGATAAACCGGGCGCAGTTTGGGCCGCCGTTAGAATTCCGGATGACTGCCTGGGGGTTTCGGCAAATATTCCCCGTATAAGCAAACTGGATCTTGATAATTCCGATTATTACATGGCTTCCGAAAACGTATTTGACCTTGCAAAGAAAATGGGTTTGTGGAACCCCGATAAAGAACCGTTCCGCTTTTGGAAAGCATACAGCGGTGCAAAACCATACTCGGTAAGGGAATTTTACATACTTAACCATTTTGCCCCCTCGCTTCATTTGAATATGGATATGGAAGAGCTTCCATTTTATGTTAAACCGGATAAAAAAGTTTCGGTGCACGATGTAATTGCAATGTACCGCGATACTTATACCGGAAGCGAATTCGACCCGATGAAAAATCTTTATGTTGAAAAACCTAGAAGACGTGGCGAAAAGGATAAACCGGCTGAATTGATTCTGAGTCCTGCGGCCAACCCCTGGATGAACAGGGATTTGGTTACCCTGTTAAATACATTAAAACCGGGCACTGTGGATGTAAAAAGGCTCATTCCGGTACCACAATGCGCATATTCAACCGTAATTCAGCTTAGAGGCTGGCTCCCCGATGAAATTGGGGGTGTTGTATGGTTTTCGTACGATAATCCTGCAGAAAGCCCCAGGATACCGGTATTTTCGGGGGTAACCACACTACCT